>NZ_JBHTRF010000030.1:0-92570 GCF_042796115.1 Kitasatospora sp. NPDC056446
GGATCAGGCTGCCCTCAGCTCCACCGCCCTGCTGCGACAGGATCAGCGGCGAAGGTCTCTCACCTCCACTCGAACCACAGCGCCTCACGGCGCACGCACGACCTGCGCCACACCGCCGCCAGCATCATGATCGCCGCCGGCATCCCCCTCGCCGTCGTCTCCAAGACCCTCCGCCACGCCAACCTCGCCATCACCGTCGACCTCTACGGCCACCTCCTCAAGGACTCCGCCGACGAAGCCGTCGTCGCCCTGGCCGCTGCGCTTGACCGTGCGGATGCCCACTGCGGGGTCGCCTCCATCGGCGCCGGTCCAGCCGCGCGCCGGCTGCCTGAGCCAACGCCGGCCCGAAGGAGGACGGACGCCGTATACGGCAGCAGCCTCGACCAGACCGAGACCCAGCGCATGGCTGGCCGTCCGGCCACCGTGGGCTGCGCTGCGTAAGGCTCTCGCTCTCCGTTTGAGCGCGGCCAGAGGTCTCTCGCCTGTCGTCAACCGGGGCGCCGGCCAACCCGACCCGCTGAACGCGACGGCGTCTGTGGACCGCACCGATACCCAGACTCCTGTCCCTGTGAGGGCCTTGCCCGATGCTGCGGACAGATGTGCATCAACTCCGCCCGACTCAGCAAGATCAAATGCGCCGACCTGGGCAGATGTATCGGCGACCCCCTTTTCGATCACGCTTCCAAAAAACCTGGGCGCCGACCCTCTTTTGGGACGCATCCACATCAACGCAACACTCGGACCATGATCATCATTGCTGGAGCAGCCTCCCCGGCAGCAGGATCGGAGGCACACAAGCGGCCTGACGGACCGACACTCTGACGTCCGCCGTTCACTCCAGCCCGCCCCGCCGCCAGGGAGGAAATGATGAAGAACAACCGCCAGAACCTGACCGGGCTCCGGTGCTCCACCGGGACGCCCCGTTGGCGCAATCGAAGGATGCTCCCGACAGCTCCAGTCGTCATCGTGCTTGTGATCGTGCTCCTCGCCGCGGTTCTGGCTCTCGCCGGCACCCCGACCGCCAGCATCCTCGAGCTGCTGGCCGGTGCGGTTGCCATTGCGATGCCGGCGGCCAGGGAGATGGCGACCCTGGCTCCTGGTCGTCGTCGCTGAGGCAGCCAAGATGGGCCGACCCCAGAGAAAGCTCGACAGAGGCGCATGGCACCACAGGGCTCAGCTGGCACTCTGGCTCCGCGAACACAAGCAACGGTCCGGACTGACATATCGCGAGATGGCCCAGCAGGCCCCGTTTTCTGCAACCGTTTTCTCTCGCGCAGCCTCGGGGCGGATCGTGCCCACGCTGGAGATCGTGGAAGCATTCGCAGCGGTATGCAGAGTTGACCCCACACCTGGCCGCGAATTGTGGAAGCGGGCACGACACGAGAGGGCGCGGGCGGCCGGGCGAGGGGTCAATTCTCCTCAGCCAATGCGGCCCGAGTACATCAGAGATCACGCCACGCTTCGCCTCGCCTTGATCGAACTTCATCAAGCGATGGGAGAACTATCGCTGCGAGAGCTGGAGCGCCGCGCTCAAAGCTCAGGCGATAAGCTCTCTCGCGGCACGATTCACGGCGTCCTGAAGGGTCGCCGCGTGCCGACCAGGAGATTCGTAGGATCCTTCGTGAGAGCGTGCGGGATCCCTGAGAGCGCAGCTGCCGTGTGGCTCGCCGGCTGGGACCGTGCGGAGCGCAGACGGTCCTTGCAGACCATGGCAGATAAGCCACCGACGTTTACAGGGGGCAACACCGCCCGGTCGTTTCGATATGATGCGCAACGCCTCCTGGAGAAATATCGAAAGGATGGCCTTCATCTCGATCTCATGGAGGAAATCCTCATTCGACACGTGGAAGAGACTCGCCGCCGAGACATCGAACTGGGCGAGTCGCGAATTCCCGGCAATACACATAGGTCAGCCTCACCCGCAGTCTCAAATATGGGTGATACTGAATAATCGCCACAAATATTAACACCCTCCGGCACTTATCGGATCAAGCGGGAGCGCCACTCCATCGAGCGGCTGGCCGCCGTCCAGTCGGGCAGATTCGCAGAGCATGACCTGTGGTCGAGGACGACACATCTCGCCCGGCCGAGACTCCCTCAGCGACTGGCGGGGCCGGCCCGGTGAAGACCGGCCCCCGAGCGCTGGCGCTCACAAGCCGACAGCTGGCCTCAACACCGCGTCGGCATTGAGGCAGTCCGCTGGCGGCGCCAAGCCAAGCAGGCGCCTTGCCGCACTCGCAGGTCCACTCGATGTCCCGCTTCGCCGTCCAAGGGTGGCGGTGTGGGACATCGAGCCTGTGAGATAAACACTTGATCCATTCGATCATCATCCATAGAGTATCTCAGGTCCGAGTGATCAACCTGGGAGCCTTCATGGGTCAACCTTCAGTAGATTCGATGTCCGGGCGTAGAGAGCGGACGGCCGGCCCGTTGAGAGCGGTGTCGTACGGGGGCGGCGTTCAGTCCACTGCGCTGCTCGTCCTCGCAGCGCGCCGTGAAATCGACTACCCGACGTTCTTGTTCGCGAACGTCGGTGACGATAGCGAGCACCCGGCCACGCTCACGTACGTACGAGATGTCGCAATTCCGTTCGCTGCCAGCGCCGGGATCGATCTCAGGCAGCTCCGACGGCTGCGGCGCGATGGCGAGTCCGAAACGCTGGTGCAACGTCTCAGTAGACCCGACACTCGTTCCATCCCGATCCCCGTTCGCATGGCGAACGGGGCACCAGGGAGAAGGTCCTGCACAGCCGATTTCAAGATCAAGGTGATCGGACGATGGCTTCGCGAACACGGAGCCACGACCAGTGCTCCGGCGCACGTGGGCATCGGAATCTCCGTCGACGAGATCCATCGTGCGAACCGCAGGCGTAGCGAACCGTATGAGCTGATCGAGTATCCGCTCCTGGACCTTGGGCTTCGGAGGACGGACTGTGTGCGCCTCATTGAGCAAGCGGGGCTTCCCGTACCTCCGAAGAGTTCGTGCTTCTTCTGCCCATTCCGCACCGTAGGGGACTGGCGCCGTCAACGGTCGCTGGAGCCCGATCTCTTCGCCCAGTCAATGCACATCGAGGAACTGGTCAACCGCCGGCGGGAGGCTCTCGGCCGGGATCCGGTGTACCTGACCCGCTACGGCCGTCCGCTGGCCGAGGCGATAGCGGTGGAACCTCCCGTCGTCGGCGACGACGACGGGTTGTGCGACTCCGGCTGGTGCATGACGTAACGTCATCGACGTCCCGGGGCTGCGGCATCCAGCCTGACTACCTTCCCGAGGCCGCCTTACGGCCTCGCGGCTTCTGACTCAGCCGCTCACCGGCGAGCAGCCTTGCATGTGCTTCTGCATCAACCGCTCGGCCGCGGGCTTGGGCATCAGCGATGACCGTGTCGAGAAGCCAGAGCGGTGACCCCGACAGCTTGAGATCCTCGTCCGCAATCGTCTGCCGGTTCCGCCATCGAGCGATGGCTCGTTCGTCGACCTTCAGGACGAGAGCCACCTCCTTGATCCCTACGAGCGCCGGAAGATCCTTCGGGTCCGCGAGACTGTATCCACCCGGGATCGTCGCCTTGTACTGCGCCAGTCGCTCTTCGGTGATCTCCCGACCACTGTGCCCGTCGAGCTGAAGTACCGTGGCGAGTAGCCAGTAGGGGTTCCCGGACGCGATGAGGTCGGGCTCGCCTAGGATGCCGTCGGTCCGCCACTTTTGAGACGTCTGGCGCTCGATGCCAAACAGGGCGGCGATCTCGGTGTGGCCGACCAGGTAGGGCAGCTGTGCGGCCATGACCAGTGTTTCTCCGGGGAGCATCGTCTACTCAGGCCCGGCTCACGTGCGGGCTCCCAAACGATAGCGCTCTCCGACGTGCCGTACTGGATCTTGGCGGCGCGGCTGAGTTGCTCCGAGCGCCATCGGTGCGCCTGAGCCCCCGTTGCGGCCGGCTATCGCCGGTCGCAACGGGGGCTCAGGTGTTTTTCCTCAGAGGTGGCAGACGGAGCAGCCTGCCTCGTCATCGTCCTCGTCGTGGGCATCGGCGAGGATCTCGAGCAGCGGTCGGTTCGGCCTTACGCGGGTGGCCGCCCTCTCCAGAGCTGCTTGATGCTTGGCTTCGATCTCCTCGCGGCGCTCGATCAGGTCATGCAAGGACTCGCCCTGGGACCAGGTGTACTCTCGGCCCTGCATCGCAGTGTGCCGGTAGTTGACCTTCTCCTCGTAAGCTATGGCCTTCTCGAAGAGGTCCGGGTGACGGTCCTTGAGCCCGACCCACTCGTGCTTGCGCTGGAAGAAGCAGAAGTAGCAGCCCGAGCGAGTGCGCCACTCGTAGTAGGCCGGCAGGCCGATGCCGGCCTCGTCGAGGATCTTGTCTACGCCGGCTCGGTCGATGCCGTCTTCGCGGAACGGGAACACCGCGGTGATGTTCGGCTTGGTGCTGACGTAGCCCAGGCGGTTCTCGTCTGCCCGGATGGCGACGTAGGAGATCACCTCGTCGTCGCCGACCCACTCTTCGAGCGGCTTGATCTTCAGGTTCTTGGTGCACCAGCGCATCTGGGGGCTGGGGAGGGTGCCCTGGTAGACCTCAAGCCAGTGGTCGAAGTCGCGGCTGGCGTTCAGCCGGACGATCGGCTTGCCGACCGCGGCTTCAAGGCGGTTGAGGTATTCGTACGTCTCGGGCAGCTCGGCGCCGGTGTCGCAGAAGAAGTACTCCATGTCGGGTACCCGGTCGCGCATGTGGATGGCGAGGGCTGAGGAGTCCTTGCCCCCGGACAGGCCGAGTACGTGGCGCTTCTTGGTGCCGGAGCTGGTGTCGCTCACAGCTTCTCCTTCGTCTCGGGGGCCGCGTCGGTGCTGGCGGCGGCCAGGCGTTCGGCGAGGGCGGCGAGCAGGATGCGGGCGCCGTCCGGGCCGAGCGCCTCTTCAGCCTGCCTGATGACACTGACAACGAGCTTGTCGGCTGCCTTGCGTGACTGCTTCGGCACGTGGATGAGGGTGCGTTCCTCGGTGCCCTGGGGGGTGGTGAGCGTGAGAAGGCGGGTGTCGATCTGCCTCCGCGAGGCAGGCTTCCGGACGGCCTCCGGCTCGTCGTTTGTGTCGTAGAGGTGGCTAACTCGGTCGAGGGCGCGGGCGACCTCGTTCACCTTGGCCGGGAAGGCATCCGTGTCGCGGTCGGTCCAGTTGACGAGGGCCTTGTTGAGGAGACGGATGGTGATCGGCTCGAGCCAGTCCTCGTCCGGCAGGTTCTCGTCGAGGACGCGCGAGACGAAGCCCTGCAGGCTGAGTTCGAGGGGTGCGTTGGCGAAGCCGCGAAGCCGTTCGGCGAGACCAGCGCGGAGTTCGCCGATCTCGGCGGGAAGGCGGAATTCCTTTGCGAGGGCCGCGACGAGCTGCTGGCGCAGGGCGGCGCTCGCGCCGGACAGCTCGTCGAGGGTGGCGACGAGGCTCGCGACGTACGTCTTGGCTGCCTGTTCGTCCTTGGCGGTCTCGGCCAGGACGGGCTCGGATCCCTGAGTGAGGGGCAGGGCGGTGAAGATCAGCTCGTCGGGGTCGGTGGCTTCCTTCAGGACGTCCCGGAGCTTCAGCGCCGGCGCGCTCAGACGCTTGGTGGCCTTGGCGAAGTCGTCAAGGCCCATGTAGCGGCCAAGGATTGTCCGGGTGACGGCCAGGAGCATGGGGTTGCGGGCGGAGCGTGACCGCGGCGCGGTAATGTTGAGGGCCTTAGCGAGTCCTTCGACCACGAGGCGGCGCTGGCCGCGGCCGACGGGTGCGGCCTTGACCATGAAGCGGTCCGGGTTGACGTTGAGCCGCTCGATGATCTCCGGGGTCAGGCGCTGGCAGTAGTTGCCGTCCTCGAACAGCGCGATGTCGTCGCTGCGCAGGATCAGGGCGGTGACCACGAGGATCGGGACGACGCCGGCCTTGACGCCGTAGGGCGGTGCCATGAGCTTCTCATAGATATCGCCCAGAGGGGTCGGTCGGGTGGCCTTGGTCAGCGCTGCCTCGAGGGTGTCCCAGACTTCGGTGACGTTGGCTTCGGCGTTGGTCTCCTTGCTGGGCCTGGAGATTCCGTGGGTGAGGATGGTGTCGGCGTCGACAGCGTTGCCGCTCTCCCCCGCGACGCGGTGGAGGCCTAGGTACTCGACGACTCCGTGGTACATCGCGCGTTCTGCGGAGTAGTTGTCGGGGTCGAAGCCCAGGAGGTGCACGCCCGATCGCTGGATCATGGCGGTGAGCACCTCGCGGCGGGCTCGCGAGCCGTTGCTGGTGAGCTGGTGACGGCCGGCCATCTCGTTGCGGATGCGCGGGGTGTGGGGGTAGACGAGTTCGCAGGCCTGGGAGGCGAGGCTGGCGTAGCTGCGCGCTTCGAGAGCTGCGTCGGGCGCGTTGCCGACATCGGCAGCGGTGTTCCAGAGGTGCCAGGTGGCTTGCGGGCTACGGGGGTTGAACGCCTCGTCGAGCTGCGCTCCGATGAGCTGGGAGATCTCTGCTGCGCGTTCGGCGATCTCCCGGGATGCGACGTGGTCGATGGTGTCGTCGTCGAGGAGTTCCTCGAGTGCGACGAGGTCGATTCCGGCTTGAAGGACCCGTTCGGGGTTCTTGGTGACGCCGATCAGTACAGGAAGGGGCGAGTTGACGGCAGGCCGGGTGTCGAGGGTGCCGAGGTGGTAGACGATGAGGCCGTCTGCGGCGTCCTTGACCACCTCGGGGCCGTCGATCTTCTCGCCTTCGTGGCTGACCGCTGTGACGAAGTAGCGCAGCATTCCGGTCTGCTGGCTGTGCTTGCCGGCCACCACGGCGGCGGGAAGGACGGTGCCGAGATGCTTGCTGACGTAGTCGACGACGTCCGCGGGCTGGATCCGGGTGGCGACTTCGCGGACCCGGGCTTCGATGTCGACGTCGGTGCCCTGCCAGACGCGGTACTCGTTGCTGTAGGCGCGGTGAACCACGAAGCCGTCTTGGACGAGCTTGTCCAGCTTCTTCTGCAGGGCTGCGAAGCGGTCCGGGTCGTTGGCGTCGAGTGGGTCGTTGAGCGCGAACTGGATCATGCCGGGCGTTGCGCGCAGGAGACCGTCTGCGTCGATGAGGTTCAGGATGCCGATGACCTTGAGGACTTCCTGGTCCTCGTTGGGCAGGCCGTGGGCCTCGTTGAGCCGCATGTCGACCTCGAGCCAGCGGCTGGCGTTGGCCGAGGCCAGGATGGTGGTGCGGCCCGATGCGAAGAAGTAGTCGTACAGCTGCGGGAGGCGAACCGTCGAGGCGCGCTCGGGCGTGTCCGAGGACAGCGTCTCCATTGTCCGCCGGACCGTGTGGGGCTCGTCACTGGCGAGGAAGCCGGTGAGGCTGCGGTCATGCTGGCCGATCTGGGAGGCGAGCAACGGGGCCGCGACAGCGGTCAGCGGGTGCAGGGGGTAGAGGCCGGCGAACATCTCGGCCGAGATGTCGACGACGGAATTGAGTGCGTGCCCCTCCCTCCACGCCTTCGCGGCAGCTTCTGCCTGGGCCTCGATAAGTGCGCGGCCCGACTCGGCCACGGCGGACAGGTCGAGGCGTCGGCGCATGAGGTGGACGGCGTCGCCGAGGTTCGGCGCGAAGGTGATGTCCTCGAACCGGCCCTGGATCTTCGCCCATTCCTGGGTCTGGACGGAGCTGGATCGCGCTGCGTAGTCGGTGAACGCCAGGTGCTGGAGCGTGAAGATGAACAGCGGCAGGCCAGAGCGGCCTGCTCCCTTCTCTGCCAGCATCTGGAGCAGGAAGACGTCGCTGTCGGCGTCTCCGGTGTCGCCGGCCGCGGCGAGGTACTCGAGTGTCTTGCCGAACTCGTCGAGGATCAGCAGGACAGGGGCTGCGTCACACAGCACGGTGACGGCATCCAACAGGCTCTGCGCCGTCGGGACCTCCCGTTCGGCGCACGCGGCAAGGGCCTGGGCAACGGCCTTCGGGGGCCGCTTCTTCCACCTGCGCTCGACTGCGGTCTGCAGGGCTCGGTGAATCGTTGCGGCTAGCGGTTCACGACGGGCCGTAGCAACAGCACCGAGGAAGCCGTCCGCGGTCATCTCGTCCCGGACGCGGGACAGCCGGGCGGCGTACCCGGGGCTGGTTGCCGCAACGGCCGCTTCTGCCTCGGCACGGCGAGCCTTGTCGTGTCCGAGGAAGGCGTCGAAGAGGTTAGAGAGCGTGGACTTACCGGAGCCGTAGGGGCCGGTGAAAGACCACGCGCGGGTGCGTCCGAGCTCGCCGACTGCGTTGGTGACACGCTCAAGGACATCGAGGGCGCGCGCGCCGACGTAGGGCGAGTTCAGGTGGCGCTCGCGGACGTCACGTTCGAGGTTGGTGGACCGCAGCTCCGATCCGACCAGGGCGATGCCCTTCGGGAGCTGGAAGCTGTCCGCGCTCTGGCGGGAGCGCTGCTTGGTCTTCGTCGTCATGATCAGGAGTTCTCCTCGCCGAACACCAGCTCCTCGGCCTGCTGTGAAGTCTTCTTACGCGGACTGCTCACCGCGGTTTTGGCAAGCCCGGGGTACATCTCGGTCCATTGGTCCGGGCTGGGGAATCCGTCCCGTTCCCGGACGCGGCCGTAGTACTCATCCAAGATGTCCCACGCGAGTGCCTGTGGCGGCTTGCGGTAGGCGAGGCTCCTCTGACCGAGGGCCTCGACCAGCTGGAGGTCAGGGTGGTCATTGATCACGGACTCGATGGCCTTGGTCAACTCAGGCTCCCGCATGCGGAATACGCGGCCCGGTGACCCTTCTTCTGCGGCCAGCCGTGCCAGCGTGATCGAGCCAGCATTCGGGGCGAGCCGAGAGGCGTAGTCCAGGCAGGCGTAGGCGAGCACCGGCGCGGGCAGGTTCGACCGTGATCCGCTGGTGAAGCGCCAGGTCCGCTGCTTGCCCTTACCCTGCCCCTCCAGCAGTCCGAGCTCCCTGAACGGGGACATGAGCAGGTCCTCGAAGCTTCCCGGAGACAGCGGGTTGAACTCCTGGTCCAGGGCGTACATCTTGACCAGGCAGTCCACGTCACGATTGACCGACTCCGCAGCCCGCCACTTCTCTTCATCGAAGTTCTCATGCACGAAGCGCGTGATGACGCTCGTCATCTCTGCGGTCGTGACTCGGGAGCGGGGCGCCAGGTTGAACATCACGTACCAGCTGGGTGCTTGGCACTTGGAGTCCGGTTCGGCGGAGAGCAGCCACCAGTGCAGCAGCCAGAGGCTGCCGGTGTCCTCGAGATACGGGTCCGCGCCGTGCTCGTCGAGCAACCAGCGTGCGCGCCATGTCGGTGCGGACTGGCGTGCCTTCTTGGACGGGTCGGTATGCGCGTGTTCCTGGGTCAGCTTGAACGCCTTCGACCAGTAGCGCATCGCGTTGACCATGTTCCGGCCGACGCCGAGCAGGACGGGGGCGTCCTCGCGGTAGAAAATGTCGGGGTGGTCCTTGACCTGCGTGTAAGCCTTGTGCATCCAACCGAACCGCGGCGCGAAGGTCTCGTGGCGGTTGAAATTGAGCTCGACGGCCTCAGCGAGCCGGCTGTCTGACATTCGGGGATGCCTCTCGGTGGTCAATCGCAGGAAAGAAGGGCTAAGGGATAACGTCGGTCACTGTTTGGCGGTAGCGGCCATCAGCAATCGGGTTTGCTCGACTGCGGCAGCAGTCGCGTCGATTGCTCGGTCGACGTCCTCCGCGGTGGTGGCGTATCCCAGGGAGAAGCGCACAGTGGAGTCCGCGTCCTCACGGCTGCGGCCCATTGCCAGCAGGACATGGCTCGGGCCCGGCGCTCCCGATGAGCAGGCGCTGCCGTCCGATGCCGCTACGTGTGGCATGGCGGCGAGCACCGCGTCGGCCGGCACTCCCGGGAAAGTGACACTGGTCACACCAGGAAGGCGAGACGCCCTCGCTGCATTGATCTGGCAGCCCGAGACACGGGCGGTCAGACCGGCTTCCAGCCTGTCGCGCAGCTCGGACACTCGGGCGGCTTCCGAGGGCAGGTTGCGTCGGGCAGCCTCTGCTGCGGCGCCGAGCGCGGCGATGCCGGCCACGTTGAGGGTTCCGGCTCGCCATCCGCGTTCATGGCCGCCTCCGATCAGGAGGGGGCGGTGCGGAAGGCTGGTGCCGCGGCGGACGAACAGCGCCCCCGCTCCTTGCGGGCCGCCGAACTTGTGAGCAGAGAGCGACAGCAGATCGACGTCCAGCTCCGCAAGGTCCAGGGGCAGCCGCCCGACATACTGCGTCGCATCGGTGTGGACCAGGGTGCCGACTTCGTGGGCGGCCTTGGCGATGGGGCCCAGGTCGGTCAGGACTCCGGTCTCGTTGTTTGCGAGCATGACCGACACCAGGGCAACATTCCGCTGGTCGAGGGCCTCGTGGAGCGCCTCCAGGTCGAGGACGCCATCGCCGTCCACGGGGAGTACGACAAGATCACCGAGCTCCCCTCCAGTGACCGCACGCCCCGCTTCAAGCACGGCAGGGTGTTCAACCGCAGTGGTCACCAGTGCACCGCCGCGGGCCAGCGCGGCCCGCAGGGCAAGGTTGTTCGCCTCGGTTGCCCCCGAGGTGAAGATGATCTCTCCAGGGGAGCAGCTGAGCAGATCGGCAAGTTGGCGGCGCGCGCCGTCGACCCTGGCGGCGGCGTCTCTGCCGAAGTGGTGCATGCTTGAGGCGTTGCCGACGCTCTTGAGCGCGGCCAGCGTTACCTCGAGGGCCTCCGGGCGCAGCGGGGCTGTGGCGTTGTAGTCGAGGTACACGATCTTCGCTTCTGCGGCACGGCCCTCGACCATGTTGCCCCCTCGTTTCGGCGCGTTCCGACTCTCACTCCTGGCGGCTCCCCTCGGCGGGATGATCCGTTCCACCAGGAGTGCACTGAGATCCTATCCAACCGGAGTGACTGCCGACGCGCGCTCACCCAAACCGCCCGGCCGGACACGGTGCGCTACTCGCCTGCCGGGCGTCGTACCGGCGTTCCGCAATCGAGTCATCGAAATTTCGGGGCATATGTCAGATATGCCCGGTTTTTTGTATGCGATTTTCCGAGAGGAACTCATGCGTGTCAGTCGCTCGGTCTAGGGTGATCACTGGTCGTGGACTACCCATTAGCGGCAGGCCGCGACGGTCAGGGTTGGGCACACCGAGGGGGACGGCTGGAAGCAGAGGTGCCCCCATCCGGGGACACGTGGCGAGGGGGCCGGCAGGAACCGCAGCAGCTGTGAAGTGTTCCAGCGACGCCGGGCCGCAGGCTGCCCGCGTGAGCCGAGGAACCGAAAAGCCGCGATAACGCGCGAAGAGAGCCTGGCTGGCAAACGGAACCGCGAAATGCACGGGAGCTTCATTTGGAAACCCGAGAAATCTTTGACGCCGCCCCCTACACCGTGGCGCAGTACCTCAGCGAAACCGGGCAGGGACTCTATATCCCGCCGTACCAGCGCGCATACAGCTGGGAGTCCAACAAGGTCAAGCGCCTCATCGCCGACGTCGCCCACGGCGTGGAGCAGATCACCAAGTTCCCGGAATCGATCTGCTTCATCGGCTCGGTAATCGCGCTGCGCGACCTTCAGTACAGCACCGTGGACCCGATCCACCGACCGATGGTGCCCGCGAAGGTCATGAGCATCATCGACGGCCAGCAGCGGATGACCACCCTTCTCCTGCTGACCACTGTCCTACACGAAGAAATCAGCCTTCGAGCGAATCGGCTCCCCAAGAACGGAGGTGAGGCCCGAGACTGGTGTTTCAACCAGGCAGTCGATGTGACGGTCCGTCTCACCGACACCTTCGAGGAGGATATGCGCTACGGCGAGGGCAGCTTCCGTTTCTACCCTCGCATGATCCGCTCGTTCCACGACGTGTGGTCCCGCAATAAGGGCGAAGCGCGGTACGAATCCCCGATCGGGTACTACCTGCACCAGTACGGGCAGTTCCGCCGCGACGAGCCGATCTCCCAGGACTACAAGCACGTTCCCTTCGTCGAGGGCGAAGCCGAAGACGCCAACGCCCAGGCTCACAGGCATCTCGAGCTCACGCGCGTCCTCATCCGTCGCACGCTGCGCCAAGCCGTCTCGCTGTCGCGGCAGGCTCGGGAGGACGAGGCCGAGATCCCCTCCGCTCAGGCCATGGTGGACTCCAAGGTCCTCCAGGAGGGCCTGTTCAACAGCCCGTTCCCCGACTACGTGATCGACGCCGCACGGGAAGACGACCGCCTGGGGGCGCTTCTGCGGCTGATCGTCTTCGCCAACTACCTGCTCAACCGCGTGACCGTGGCGGTCGTGACGTCCAAGCACGAGGACTACGGCTTCGACATGTTCGAAGCGCTGAACACCACTGGGCAGCCGCTCACCGCGATCGAGACGTTCAAGCCCAAGGCCATCAAGAACGAGCCGCTCAAGGAGTGGCACGACTCGGAGTCGTACAACCACTTCGACACCATCGAGAAGTACCTCGATGCACAGGGTGCGTCATCCGCTGACAAGCGGCAGACCGCAACGGACAACATCCTCATCCCGTTCGCTCTGCTCAATGACGGAACCCGGCTCAGCAAGCGCCTCAGCGAGCAGCGTCACTACCTGCGCACCTCGTTCGACAAGGAGGCCGGCCAGTCCGAGCGGCGGGTCTTCCTGCAGGCGCTGGCCCAGGTCACCAAGTTCGTCTCCGGCCCGTGGGCTCAGCCGGACAAGTTGCCGGAATGCACGGATGACGCGCTGCGAAAGCAGGCTGCATTGTGTGCCCAGGTACTTAGCGAGGCCAAGCACGAGATCGTGGTCGCGCCGCTCACCCGGTACTACGCTTCGCACCGGCTGGCGCAGGACAACATCGACGAGCGGGCCCGTCAGTTCCTCACCGCCGTCCGAGCCTGCGGCGCCTTCTACGGCCTCTGGCGAGGCGCTTTCGGCAGCACCAATGGCATCGACAACAAGTACCGCAAGCTCATGGGCCTCCCGGCATCCGGCGAAGGTGCGCCGCGGTTCATGCGGTTCGGCCGGCAGCTCACCGAGGTTCCCCCGATCGAGGAGCTGCTGGCCTACTTCCGCCAGCAGCTCCAGGAGGAGGGGCTCGGTGAGAAGGACCGATGGGTGGCACGCGCGGCCGAGATCCCTGTCTACTCGAGCTCGCGGCAGCTCACCAAGCTCCTGCTCCTCGCGGCCTCCAACGACTCGACTCCCGACAGGGAGCGGCCCGGCCTGATCACGATCGGCAGGCAGGGAGTCCTGAGCACCCTCAATCTGGAGCGCTGGCATGACGAGGCGTTCTCCACGATCGAGCATGTGGCCCCGAAGGGGTCCGGTGCGAGTGGGTGGGAGGGAAGGCTCTATGACGAGTCGAACACCGTCCACATGCTCGGGAACCTGACGCTGCTTCCCAGGGTCGAGAACTCCTCCGCCCATCAGCGCTCGTGGCCAATCAAACGGCTGATGTTCCGGGCGCTCTCCGCGACGACTGTCGAGGAGGCGGAAAAGACGCTCGCACAGGCGGCCCACGAGGGCATCGAAATCGGCGAAGGGGCGGAGGCCATCATCCGCCGAGCGCGCTATCTGCCTCTGGTTGCAGCCCTCGCGGAGCGCGAGGAGGACTGGACCGTCGAGTTCGTGCGCGAGCGCTCCCAGCGGCTGTGCGGCATGGCTTGGGACTCGCTCGCCCCCTGGCTCGGGCTCTGAGCCAGGGAGTCTGCTGTGGACTGCCGACAGCCCCCAACCGGGGTCGATAGACACCCGTAGTCTCCTCCCCTTGGGATTCCGGGGCTTCCCGGAATCCCAAGGGACAGCGGTGCGGCCGGACCACAGCTACACACGGCTTCGGGGCGGGCAGGTGATACCTGCCCGCCCCGAGGCTCGTCCAGAGCTACAGCCGCTCGGGCGTTCCGATGCCGAGGAGGTCCATGCCCTGGCGGAGGGTCTGGCCGGTGAGTTGGCAGAGCAGCAGCCGGGTCTCCGTGACCTCGCGGGTCGGGGCCTTCAGGACGGGGCAGTGCTCGTAGAACGTGGTGTACGCCGCCGCGAGGCTGTGAAGGTAGGCGCAGAGGCGGTGGGGTTCGAAGGTCTCGGCGACGAGGTCGATGGTGGCGCCGAATTCGTCGAGGAGGAGTCCGAGGGCGCGTTCGGCCGGCTCCAGGGCGAGGTCCTGGTGGGCGGTCGGGGTGGCTCCGTCGGGGGCCTTGCGGAGGATGGACTGGATGCGGGCGTAGGCGTACTGGAGGTAGGTGCCGGTGTCGCCGTTGAGGGAGACCATGCGGTCTGCGTCGAAGATGTAGTCGCGGGTGCGGGAGGTCGACAGGTCGGCGTACTTCACTGCGCCGATGCCGACCTGCTTGGCCCGGTCTTCGAGTTTCTCGGTGGCGAGCTGGGGGCTCTTCTCGGCGACGACGGTGCGGGCCCGGTCGACGGCTTCGTCGAGGAGGTCCATGAGGCGGACGGTCTCGCCGGAGCGGGTCTTGAAGGGCTTGCCGTCCTTGCCGAGGACGGTGCCGAAGCCGAGGTGCAGGGCGCGGACGTTGTCGGGGAGCCAGCCGGCGCGGCGGGCGGTCTCGAAGACCATCTGGAAGTGGAGGGCCTGGCGGCTGTCGACGACGTAGAGGAGCTGGTCGGCGCCGAGCATGCCGACGCGGTCGCGGATGGCGGCGAGGTCGGTGGTGGCGTATCCGTAGCCGCCGTCGCTCTTCTGGACGATGAGCGGGGTCGGTTCGCCGTTGGGGCCCTTGATGTCGTCGAAGAAGACGCACAGGGCTCCGTCGGAGCGGACGGCGACGCCGGAGGCTTCGAGGTCGGCGCACACGTCGGCGAGCATCGGGTTGTAGTAGCTCTCGCCGACGGCGTCGGCGTCTTCGAGGAGGACGCCGAGGCGGGCGTAGACGGCTTCGAAGTAGACCTTCGACTCGTCGACCATGCCCTGCCAGGACGCGACGGTCTCGGCGTGGCCAGCCTGCAGCTCGACGACGCGCCGGCGGGCCCGGTCGGCGAAGTCGGCGTCGCTGTCAAACTTGGCGCGCGATGCCTTGTACAGGCGGTTCAAGCGGGACATCGACGGACCGGAGTCGTCCGGCTCGGCGCCTTCGTCGAGCTCGGCGGGGTGCTCGACGAGGTACTGGATGAGCATGCCGAACTGGGTGCCCCAGTCGCCGAGGTGGTTGCGCCGGACGACTTTCTCGCCGGTGAACTCGAGGGCGCGCACGAGTGCGTCGCCGATGATCGTGGAGCGCAGGTGGCCGACGTGCATCTCCTTGGCGATGTTCGGCTGGCTGTAGTCGATCACCGTGACGCCGGCCCCGGCGTTGCTGCCGACACCGAACCGGGCGTCGGCCGCGCGGGCGGCCAGGCGCTCGAGGATGGCGGCGTCGGTGACGGTGACATTGATGAAGCCGGGCCCGGAGACCTCCAGGCTCGCGATCACCTGGTCAGAGCCGAGGTTCTCGAGCACGCGCGCGGCCACCTCGCGGGGGTTGGCCCGCAGAGGCTTGGCCAAGCTCATGATGCCGTTGGCCTGGAAGTCGGCGCGGTCGCTTCGTCGCAGCTGGGGGTCGCTGTCCGCGGCGTCGGGGAACGCAGTGGAGATCGCCTGTGCGAAGCGCTCGCGCAGCGCGTCGGCGATGGAGAGGACCGTAGGCATAGATCGAAGGACCACTTCTGTGAGAGGGCGGATCCGCGGACGGGCCGCGGGAGTCGCACAGCGCCACCCCGTCGAGCGGTCGGCGCCGTCTGCCGAGTATCCCATGCCCCGCACAGCCAACGGCCCGGATTAACCTCGTTGCGGAGCGCAAGCCTGCACCCTCAAGACCCTTGACCGTAGATCATCCTGAATGATCATCAGCACCAAATGGTGGAGACCTCCACCTCCGGGGAGGCACGCGTTCCGCATCCCCCTTGAGCCGAATCCGCAAATTCGATCGAACACAGCGTGATGGAGCGGCTACGGTGGCAAGCCTGCTGTGCGGCGCTCGGGAGGGGAGTGGGGTGAGCAGGCTGTCTGGGGGTGCAGGTGGTTCGCCGGGCGTCGCTGCGGCGATCCGGGCGGTGTTCGCCGGGGACCGCGGGAAGCATGCGCTCGACGATCCGCAGTTCGGTGACGTCACCGGTGCGGTGCGGCGGCTGCGCCACGAAGGGCGGGACCTTGTAGCCAAGCTCCGGCCCCAGGCGGCAGCGCGCGCGGAGCACGCGCTCGCTGCGGAGGCGGCGCGTCGCTTGGGTGCGCTCACGGTGGACGGATTCGGGCGTATCGAGGTGTGCGTTCCCGACCTGGTGCCGCTGGACGACCGTACGGCGGCTCTGGTGTCGCCCTACCTCGGGATCCCGCTCTCCGCCTCAACGGACGGCCTGGCCGGCTTGTCAACGGAGGAGATCGCGGATCTCCTCCTGGCTGTGATGGGACGCGGTGTGGAGGCGTCCGGGTGCATTCCGCGGAACATGTTCCGGAAGAGCGGCCGGACGGTCCTGATCGACTGGGAGGACGCTCTGCTCGTCCCGGCGGGCACCGCCGCCCCCGGTGCGCTGACCGTGATGAAGTGGGACATCGCGTGGTCCGACCGGCTCGGACGCGATCTGGGACTCAGAAGGCGCATCACGGCGGGGAGCGGAGACGAGCCCCCACTGGACGATTTCGAGTCCATACTCGCCGCCTGGCTGCCGGCCGGGCTGACCGTGCGGGAGGTGCGTCGCCGGGGCATCGAGTTGACGCTCGCGAGTGAACTGCCCGCCGCGGGGCCGAAGTCCGCGAGTGCCGCCCGCCTGGGTCATCTCGCCGAGGACGTCCTGCCGCCCGGTCTCGGTGTCTTCCACACGGTGCTGACCTCACGGCTGCGAGCAGACCAGGGTGAGGACGCCTATGCGGATCTCCTTCACCGGCTGGATGCCCTCACCGACTGCGGCCATGCTCTGGAGCGGTTGCGCCGGCCGTGGGTTCTCGCCCTGTTCTCCACGGCCGAGCACTGGTTGACCACCGGTCTCCAATCGCCCGAACAGCTGGTCGTACGTCTGGAGGAGCTGCGGGGCGGCGGCGGGTGGGACGCGGCGTGTGAGCGCGCCGAGGTCGCCGAGGAAGTCACCGCCCGCATTGCCCGGACCGCTCAAGCTCTCCTGGGACTGGAGGAGTTGGAGCTCCTCTTACGCGGCTCGTGCGCGCAGGGAGTCCTCGGACGCGGCAGCGACGTCGACTTCGAGCTCAGCTCACCCGACCACCCCAACGGGCATCAGGCACTCGAGGACCTCGTGATCGAAGCGCTCACCTGCCTCGGGCTTGCCGCCGAGGGCTCCGCCGCCAGGCCGACCGAGCGGGATGTCGTCAGCGCGGACGGGATGTTGAGCCGCGATCTCCACGAATGGTTCGAGCTGCGCCGGCCCGGCGCGGACCATCACAGCCCCGGCTGGCTCGCCGGCGCCATCGCCGGCCCGTCCGCCACCATTACCCGCCGTCCGAGTGAGTACGAGCAGCGGGGCCGCGAACTCACCGCCAAGTACCTGTGGTTCGAGGCCCGGGCGCTGCTGGCTCGGCTCGTGTTCACCCGTGCCGCAGCTGCGCCGCCTCCGGTGAAGCTGGTCCCCCAGCTGTCGCTCCTGCACGAGCTCGTTCCGGGCGGCGAGGCCGCCGAGGTGGAAGCCGTGGTCCGCGCGGCGTTCGCTCTGCGGGAGGCGACTGACCCCGCGCTGACCACCGGCCTGGACACGGAGGTGGAGCAGCTGGCCGACCAGCTGGACGTGCTGCGCCTCCGTCTCGGTCTGCCTGGCCCACGAAGCCTGTAATCCCGTTCCGCACCGATCCGCGCCATCTCAATCCGAGAGGTCAACTGTGATCAGCGACGCGATTCCCCTGTCCACCAGCGATGCTTCGCACGTCTCCTTCGCGGACGGCTACACCTTTCATGTCCGCGGCGGCCAGATCACCGAACCGGGTCAGCCGTGTCCGTGCGGCGGCCTGGAGCCGGTCCACCAGATCACCTCCTACCGTGAGGCGTACCCGCAGGCCCAGTTGTCGTTGACCGACCAGTGCAACATGGGCTGCACGTACTGCTCGTTCCGGGACCGGGTGCACGCCGACGGCAAGCCCGTCACGATCCCGCTGGAGACTGTGGTGCAGGGCCTTCGCACCCACCGCGAGCGGCTGGTCGAGGAGGACGCCCGGTACAGCCGGATCGACTTCGGCCTGGCGGGCGAGACCATGCTCGTGCGCCACATGCACGACACGGTCCAGGAGCTGGTCGCCGAGAACCTCGTCGACTCGCCTGTCGCCGTGGTCTGGGCGGGGCCCATGGTCACCAACGCGACGCTGTCGATGACGACGGAGCTTGCCGAGCAGCTCGGTCCGCCCCAGGACATCAGCCTGGACGGGCCCCGGGACGTCCACGACCGGGTGCGCTTCTACACCGGTGGTCGCGGCGGCACGTACGACCACGTGCGCTCGGTGCTGGACCAGGTGCTGGCCCGCCACCCCGACATGGGGGTCTCGGCGGTCCTGACCGCGTACTGCACCGACTTCGTGGCGATCTTCCGCCACCTCTTCGAGGACGTCGGCGCCCGCAACATCTACATGAAGCCGGTCAATGCCACCCATGACAAGGACTACGCGCTCAACGCCGAGACCCTGCCGGCCTTCCGCCAGGGCTACGCCGACCTCGTCGAGCACATCCTCGCCCAGCCCCCGGAGGGCATCCTCGCCCGGCTGCTCGCGCTGAACTCCGAGGACTTCTTCATGCGGTTCTTCTACCGGGTGAAGGACCGTGCGGCGCAGGTCTACCGGTGCGGGGCCGGCAAGAGCGGCACCTACCTGGACACCAACGGCAACCTGTACCCGTGCGCGCACTTCATCGGCAAGTCCGGCTGGCACATCGGCCACGCCTCCACCGGTGTCGAGGACTCCGAGCGCCGCAAGTACCTCGACCTGGTCGTCGACCAGCGGAACGAGTGCTCCTCGTGCCCGTCGCGGTACGTGTGCGGCGGCGGCTGCTACTACCAGGCGGTCCTCGCGAACGGTGACATCACCAAGCCCGACGGCGTGAAGTGCGACCTGATCCGGTTCCTGACCGACCTGTCGATCCGCCTCGTCGTCACCCTGCGCGAGCAGCACCCGGAGGTCCTGGACGCCCTGCCCTCGCCGTACGGACTCACCGCCGAAGCGCTCGCCTCCTCCCCCGAAGCCGCCTACCTGCCGGCGGCCCACCTCGACGCCGCTGCCGACTACCGGCAGGCAGCCGTCCCGCTCGCCGGTCCGGGCCGGGTGCGAGGCGGACTGGCCGGCCCTGCGGGACTCGCCGTCACGCTCGCCCGAGGTGCCGAAGGGCTCGCGGTGCGCCTGGAGTTGGGCGATACACCCGACGCCGTCCAAGCTGTCCGCGTCCGGCTGCAGCCGTTGGGTGAGGGGGTGTTCACCCTGCATGATCTCGCCGCCGGGCAGTGGCCCGGCGAGCGGTACCTGCGGTGCACCCGCGACGGCGCCTGGTGGCTCGCAGCACCCACCGCCCGATTCCGCCGTGTTCCGCATCCCGATCCCGTCTGGGAGAACGCCCACGACGTCCGCCGCTCCTGGGAAGCCGATCACCTGGAACTGCTCGTGCCGCTTCCCGAACCGGCCGGTTCCGGCGAGGGGCTTGGTGTGAACGTGTTCGCGGACTTCACGGACGGCGGGTGGACGGCCTTGGCGCTGCACGAGCCATTCGCGGCCCTGAACCCCAACGCGGCGGGCCTGCTCCGTCTGTTCGGTCCGGAAGCACCCGGGCGACCCACCTCGGCGGGGGTCAACGGCCGGATGCCCGTTGAGCTGACTCCGCTCGGCCGCTGGGCCGGGCTCCAGGGCAACACCTGCTGACGGGAGGCGAGATGCGCATTCTTCTGGTCACCCACCGGTTCGCGGGAGAGGAGGCCGGCGGGACGGAGATCCTGGCCGACGACCTCGCCCGGGCCCTGATGGCGCGAGGCTTGGACGTCACATGGCTCGCGGCCGGCGACCCGCCGCCGCCGCAGCGACGCACCGCGGCCGAGTACATCAGCGTGCCCACGGTCTTCACACACGACTACCCGGCCGATTGGCACGTCCAGGAGGCCCAGCAGGCAGCGCGCATCGAGCAGTTGCTCGCCTCGCGACCTGCCATCGACCTCGTCCACGTCCTGCACTTCAGCCGCATCGGCCTTGCGTTCCTCGACACCGCGCCGCTGCGGAACGTGCCAGTCGTCGCGACGCTGACCGACTACACCGCCGTCTGTCCCGACCACCAGCTCCTCGTGCGCTCCACCGGTGGCCAGTGCACCAGCACCGCCCCGTCCACCGCCTGCGCGGGCTGCCTGGGTGCGCCGACTGCGGCGGCTGGGGACGTGGAGTCGTGGAGGGCGCGCAATCTCGCGTGGCTGAACGGGCGGGTGCGGGCGCTGTGGACGCAGACCCCGCACCAGGCTGTGCAGCTCGCGAAGGCCGGCGTCGCGGTGGACAAGCTGGTCCGGGACCGGGCCTGCTACGGGCTCCCCGGCAGCTGGCAGTCGCTAATCGAGAGCAGCGCCAGCGGTGAGTACCTGCTGTTCCTGGGCCGGTGCTCACCGGAGAAGGGCCTCCACGTCCTCCTCGACGCCCTCGCGGAAAGCCCGACCACGCTGCCGCTCCTGGTCGCAACCGTGCCCGACGACGCCGCGTACGAGGAATGGATGCGCCTGGTCGCCACAGCCGATCCGCGGGTGCGCTGGCTTCCTCCGCTCTCCCGCTCCGACGTCGGGCCGGTGCTGGCCGGCGCCCGGGCGCTGCTGGTGCCCTCGCAGTGGTGGGAGAACCATCCGATCGTGGCGCACGAAGCCCGCGCCCTGGGCGTGCCGGTGTGGTCCTCGGCGGTGCCGTCCATGCGCCACCTCACGGACGACAAGGGCGTCCACCTCGTCGAGCAGTACGCCGACCCGGCTTCGTGGAGGCAGGCGATCTCTGCCGCGGCCAGATGCCAGGACCTGCGGGGGCCGTCGTTCGGCCGTCGGACGTCGGCGTTCGAGGCGTTCGTCGACGAGACGGTCTCCGTCTACCGGAAGGAGGTGACCAGGTGATGCCCGAGCAGGTGCGACCGATCGTGGTGCCGGAGCGCTTTCGGAAGTTCCTCGTCACCGACGACTTCGACCGCTACGGGCTCGAACCGGGCCGGCCGACGCCAACTCCCCAGTACCTGCAGGTGGAGCTCACCGACCTGTGCAACCTCGCCTGCGCCGGATGCGTGCGGGCGGTGCACGACAGCAGCGGCGGGCACCTGGCCCTGGACGCCTTCGTCGCGCTGCTCAAGCAGCTGCCCGATCTCGGCCACGTCTCCTTCGTCGGCGCCGGTGAGGCGCTGATCGACCGCGACTTCGCCGCCTACGTCCAGGCGTGCACCGACCGTTCCGTGTTCACCTCGACGAACACCAACGGCCTGCTCGTGCGCCGTCGTCTCCAGCCGGTGCTGGAGGCGGGGCTGGGCCTGCTCGCCATCAGCGTCGACGGCGCCGACGATGCCACGCTCCGGCGGATGCGCTCCGGCCTGCGCCGATCCCAGCTGTCCACCGCGCTGCGCGAGGCTACGGAGATGACCCGAGACCGCGACACCGAGCTGTCGGCCGCGGTGACGCTCTCCACCGCGAACCTCGACCAGTTCCCGGCGATCGTCGACTTCGTCGCGGACCACGGCGTCTCACGCATCAGTGTCGAGAGCCTGCACCACTGGGGCGAGGACAAGACCCTCAACACCGAGTCCCTGTTCGCCGCCCCACCCTCGCAGGTCGTGCCGCACCTGGAGGCCGGCCTCGCCCGCGCCGACGAGCTGGGTCTGCAGCTGTCGATCTTCGACTACTCCCGGCTGGCCTCCCCGGCCGCAGGCCGGGCCGTGTGCCCGTGGCCCTGGGACGCCACGTACATCACCAAAGACGGCGACGTCACGCCGTGCTGCGTCCACATGGAGTCCTCACCCGGAAACGTGCTCGGCAACATCCACCAGGCGCCGATGGCCGAGATCTGGACGTCAAAGCCGTACGGGGCTCTGCGGGACTCCTTCCTCTCCCAGGCTCCTGCCTGGTCCTCGTGCGAAGACTGCGTGTACCGAATGGAGTTCGGACGTGTCTGACACCCATCCGCCCGCCCTCCTGGGCAATCGCCCGACCGAGGAAGGCCGGCGGCTGCTGCACCGGGCGGTCGACCTCGGCCTCGACTTCGCCTCCGGAACCTTGCGCGACGACCTCGTCCTGCAGCACGCGACGGTCAGCGAGCTCATCGACCGCTTCGCCGGCCCGCTCCCCGCGGCCGGCGAGAACGACGAGCAGCTGCTGGAGGCGCTGACCGAGATCGCCCAGTGGTCGATCTCCCAGGCAGACCCGCGCTATCTCGCGTTCCCCGACACCGGCGACAGCATCGCCGCCCTCGCGGCCGACATCGTCGCGTCCTTCCTCAACCAGAACCTGATCGCCTACGACCGCAGCGCGCCCGCCGCCAGCGTGATCGAGGCCCAGCTGATCACCTGGCTCCGGGCACTCATCGGCTACCCGGTCACGCCTCTGACCGACTACCAGGGGCTCGCCTCTCTCGGCGGCATGTGGACCTCCGGTGGCAACATGAGCAACCACATCGCCATCGCCGCCGCCCTCGCCCACACCTACCCCGAGATCCGCACCACCGGCCTGCGGGCCCTGCCCGAGCAGCCGGTGATCCTGCTGGCCGGCGGCGTCGAGCACTTCTCCTACCTCGCCGCCGCCCAGGCCCTCGGCCTCGGCACCGACGGGCTCCTGTGGGCGGACGCCACCCCGGACTTCACCAGCGACCCTGTCTCCGTCGCCCGCCTGTTGGCCTCGCCGCCTCCCGGCAAGCGGATCTTCATGGTCGTCGGCGTCGCCGGCAACTGCCGCACCACCGGCATCGACGACCTTCAGGCCCTCGCCGACCTCAGCGAGCAGCACGGTGTGTGGTTCCACGTGGACGCCTGCCACGGCGGCAGCCTGCTCTTCTCCGAGAAGCTCAGGGTCCGGCTCGCCGGAATCGAGCACGCCGACTCGGTCGCTCTCGACCCGCACAAGGGCCTGTTCGTCAGCTACCCCTCCAGCTACGTGCTCTTCCGCGACCCCGCCGCGCTCGGCCGATTCGCCCGCTACCCGGACCGCGCAGAGGACCCCGGCTGCCTCGACCTCGGACTGATCACCCCGTTCTACGGCTCCCGCGGATTCGAATCGCTCAAGCTCTGGGCGCTCATCAAGCATCAAGGTGTCGACAGCATCGGCCGACTCGTCGAAGACCGCCAGGCCACCTTCCAGAGGATGGTCGACCTTCTCGAGCGCACCGGCTGCTTCCGGATGCTCGGCACCTCCGACTTCTACCGCTGCGCCTTCGTCTTCCTCCCCACCCCGGTCGCCGAAGCCCTCGAACAGGCCGCCCTGCCAGCCGCGCACCACGCCGCGGCGCGCGACCTCATATCCCACTACACCGCCGCCTTCGCCGACCGCCTGTACCGCGCCGGCACGGTCGTCTTCGACCTGTTCGCGCTGCAGGACCTCGCCGACCGGATCGGACTCGGCCGCAGCGCCAAGTACCAGGTCATGGGGATGTGCGTGGGCCATCCGCACATCCCTGACCAGGTCGAGCATGGCATCGAGCGGGACATCGCCATCGCAGCTGGCGACCTCACCGCCCGCATGATGGAAGACCTCCGCGCCCTGCTCACGTCCAAGGACCTGGCCGACAGCACGTCAGCAACGGGCGTGACCGGGCCGGCGGGATGGTGACCATCGTGACCTATCCACCCGCGTTCACGATCGCATACCTCGTCCACAGCGACATCGAACTCCTGCGCCGCACCATCCCCACCACCTTGGACGCCCTGACCCACGGCACCCGCCACCCGTACGACCTGGTGCTCGTCGTGGACGGCGCAGAAAGTGCCCCGGCCGATGAGATCGTCGAACTCGCCCACCACACCTGGGGGTTCGACGAGGTGCGGCTACGCTGGCGCACCCGCCACCGGGCCTCCGGCGACCAGGCGAACAACATCCACACCCACTTCGTCAGCGACAAGAGCCGCTTCCTGATCACCATCGAAGGCGACGTCGTCGCCTTCCGCGACCCGCACGCCACCGATGTCCTCGCCGAGATCGCCGAGACGTTCGACCAGTGCCCGCAGCTCGCGCTCGCCCAGCGCATTGACGACCACGACTGCTGGCAGTGGAAGCTCGAAGAGGCCGGCCCGCCGCTGAGCAACCGCGCCCGCTCGGTCAACCGCGTCTCCTCGCACTTCCTGATCTACGACACCCAGCGGGCCCGCCCCGTCATGGCCGCGGCCGGCGGCATCCCCGGCGACCGGTTCCACGACGACGGCCAGCACTGGATGAACTACGAGGACTGGCTCTCCCACACCTTCGCCCAGCCCGCCGGCCCCGGCATCGGCTACCTGCACCGCCTCCCGCTCCGGATCTTCCACTGCGACGAGAAGACCGCCCCCGGCTCCGCACACTACCGCCGCGACATCGCCACCCGCCTGCGTGTCTTCGCCGAACGCGAGCGCGCCGTGAAGGAGGAATTCGGTGCCTGATCACCGTCTTGTCCCCTCGCCCGTGTTCCTTCTCTCCCCGATCCGCTCCGGATCGACCCTGCTGCGCTGCTTGCTCGGCTCCCACCCCGACGTCCACGCCCCACACGAACTCCACCTCGCCGGCTACACCGTGGCCGTCGACGACGAGTTCACCGACCTGTCCATGCGCACCCTCGGCCTCGCCCCCACCGACCTCGAGCACCTGCTCTGGGACCGCCTACTCCACCGCCAGCTCACCGAGGCCGGCAAGACCGTGCTCGTCGAGAAGTCCCCCGGCAACGTGTTCATCTGGCAACGCCTCGCCGCCTGCTGGCCCCAAGCCCGCTACATCGTCCTGCGCCGCCACCCCGTCGCCATCGCCGACTCCATCCGCCGCGCCGGCGACGCCAATGACCTCGCGGAAGCAGCCGTCACCGTCGACAAGTTCGCCACCGCCCTCGACGAAGCCGCCGCCAACCTCCTGGGTGCCGTCCACGTCACCTACGAGCAGCTCACCGCCGATCCGGAGGTCACCTGCAAGGCGCTGTGCGAGCACATCGGCATCCCCTGGGATCCGAGCATGCTCGACTACGGCCGCCACGACCACGGCCCCTTCGTCTACGGCATCGGCGACTGGTCACCCCAGATCGCCTCCGGCCGTATCCAGGCCGCCACCCCACCGCCGCCGGACGCCGAAATCCCGCCGCTGCTCAACTCCTGGTGCCAAAAATGGGGTTACGCCCCGTGAACCAGCCGCGATCATCAACCATCTTCTGGCTCCTCGGACTGCCCGCCTCCGGCAAGACCACCCTCGCCCGCCACCTCCGCGACTACCTCCGAGCCGAGCACGGCGCCGACTGCGAGCTCTACGACGCGGACGTCGAACGCGCCACCGGCGTCCTGCAAGATCTCGGCTGGTCGCCCTCCGACCGCATCGCCACGATCCGCGCCCTCGCACACGCCGCCGGCCGGCACCAGATCGGCATCGTCACCCTGGTGACCTCCACCGAGGCGGAGCGCAAGCTCGCCGCAGACCTCCTCGGACAACGCCTCCACCTCATCCACGTCCACGCACCCGAACCAGTGCGCCACGCCCGCGACGCCCTCCGCACCGTCCGCGGCTACCGGGCCAACCCAGCCCCGGACGCGCCGGAGCTGTCCTGGTCCGATCCCGAACAACCCGCGCTGGCGCTGGACACCACGGCCCCGCTCAGCACCACCGTGAACGCCCTGTGCATCTTCGCCGCCACCGCCCTCGACAACGACGCCGGGCCGTAGGCAGTCCCGGTTCGAGTCGGGCCAGGACCCCACCTTCTACTTCTGCACGCGCCACTTCCGGTAGATGCGGACGATGTCGGTGCCCGCGCCCAGACGGCCAAGAGCTGGCTCGCAGTGAATACCGCTCTCTTCGAGTGCGAGCTGAAGCTCCATGGCGTGCCCCTTACTTAGGCGAGTCCGGGCTACCGTCATCAGCTCGGCCAATGGATCGGCACCAGCTTCGGGCGTGCTCCTCTCGACAGAGCTGGAAGCAGTCCAGTCTTCCGCCAGTCTCTTGAAGCCCGCCTCCCGCCAGATATTCGTCAAATCTCGGCGGGCCATGAGTACGGAATCATTCTCGGCGAGGCGCCCACAGAGCACCTCCACCACGTGATCAACCCTGGCGTCGACAGACATGTCCCTCCCCTTGAAGAATTTCCCCTGCGCCATGCTGCAATTACAGGACACAGCCTGCAGGCCCGTCAACCGACTCAGCGTAAATCGCGAGCCCGACCACATTCGAGCAGGTGAGAGGCTTCCCCATCGACAGACCCATGCCCGATTTAACTTCACCGGCAACGATTGCAATACGTTTCCGCAATTAGAGGAATGGCCCTTTCTTCGTCGACCATTCGGGAAGGATTTAATTCGGGCGTACGGCAGGGGTCGATCGCCACCCCCTGCAGTACCGCCCTCCCAGGGCGAGGCGGTGAGAGACCCCACCGCGCCCACATGCCCCACTGTCCCTGCGGGGCACCCGACGTGCCGGATTCATGCTGCGACCGAGTCGTCTCGCACCCGACTCCCGCGCTCCGGCGGCATACCCGCCTCAGCCTGGTGCCGCCCAGCGCTGCCGCAATGGTGCGCGTTCGAGCGCTCCGCAACAGCGATGAACGCCAGCTCGGAGAAGAAGAAACCGCCCGAGCGATCCGCTTCTCCCACTGCGGCGTACCACTCTTCAACCTCCTCGGGGCTGACGGAGCCGCGGCCGCGCCTGGCCGCGGACAACAGCGCCTTCCGGATCTGACCGAGCCGATCCTTCGCGTGCCCCGTGAACGCGGTCGACCACACAAGCAGGGGCTCTAGGTGGAGAAGGCTTAGCGGACTGCCCGCCACAAGCAGCCCGAGCTTGCGGCCAATCCGGCCGTCCGCGTGGTCCATCCAGCTCTGCGCGTCGTCCGCGAACGCGTGACAGACCCGCCGGTCGAGATCGGCGTCTGCGCCGGCAATCACCATGGAGTCGAAGTCGACGTGCGCAATGATCGCCCGACCGCCTGGCCGCAGGACTCGTGCGACCTCCGCCAACATCGCCTGCGGGTCCGGCAGGCACTCGATGGTGTTGTACGACAGGACGACGTCCACGCTGCCGTCCGTGCACGGCAGGGGGTCGCGTAGATCGGCAACGATCGTCGCCGTCGCCCCGGCGTGATCCTTCAGGGCCGCGCCCGCCTGACGCAGGAACTCTGGGGACCGGTCGAGTCCAATGAGAGCAGCTTCCGGCGCTATTCGACTGACCGCTCGCAGAGTCGGCCCCGCGCCGCATCCGAGATCGACGACCTGGTCACCTGGCTGCGGGCGAGCCAGCTCCGCAATGCGCGCATGGATGGGTTCAGCACGGTCCGACACGGCGCAGCCCTCTTCCGCGGTTCCGCGCCAGAGCCCGAGATGGCGGCACCAATAGTTCAGGTTTGCACTATATGGCATATCTAGGGGCAATTCATCCCGAGGAGGAAGATGCCGGGCCCGGTGGCAGCCTTTGCGGATTGCCAGGGGAACATCCCTGATCAGAGCCCTGGAACGACCCTGACGGTCGCGTGGTGGTCGCGAGCCATCGTCGAGAGACTGGAAGCTGGACAAGCTCCGCCCCGGAGGCGATCAGTATGCGTTCCTCACCCGACCGCGGTCGCGTCTACCAGCGCTGCGGCTGCCGCGACGACCATCGCCGCCAGCTCGGCACCCGCTGCCCCCAGCTCGCCGCCGACCCTCATCACGGCAGCTGGGCCTTCGCCGTCGACGCTCCCTCCATCGATGGCCACCGCCGAACCATCCGCCGCGCCGGCTTCCCGGACGAACTCGAAGCCCGCATCGTGCTGAGGCGCTTCAACGAGTCCCTACCCCTCGGCGTCGTCACCGATCCGAGGCAGAGCACCGCCGACTACCTCACCAGCTGGCTCGCCGAGAAGGCCCTCCATCTCAAGCCCACCACCATCGCCCGCTACCGCGACTACATCACCCAGGACCTCATCCCCGCCCTCGGCGCCATCCCCCTCGACGACCTCACCCGCCAGCACCTGGCCGCATTCGTCACCGACCAGCTGCGCCGGCACCGGGGCAGAGTCACCGTCCACCGGATCATGTCCACGCTCTCCAGCGCCCTCGCCACCGCCGTCGACACTGAACGCCTGGCCCGCAACCCCGCGAAGCCCCCACTCATCTCCAGGCCCGCCGCGGCCGAACGGCACTTGTGGACCGAGGAGCAGGCGGCCCGCTTCCTGCGCTTCACCCATCTCGTCGACCCGCTGTATGCCGACCTCGCCGAGCTGATGATCGGCACCGGCATGCGCAAGGGCGAGGTCCTGGCCCTGCGCTGGGACGACGTCCACCTGCCCGAGCGCACCCTGTTCATCCGTGCGACGCTCTCCGCGATCGACAACAACCAGCTCCTGCTCACCGCTCCGAAGACCAAAGGCAGTCGTGCTTGGGTTGCTCTGTCCGACCGTGTCGCCGACGCCCTCGAGGAGCGGACAGGGTCACGCGCGTTCGGCCAGATCACCCCCGCCGGCGGCTACGTCTTCCACCGCCACGGCCGTCCCCTGCACCCCAAGACCGTCCTCGACCGCTTCCACCTGCTCTGCGACAAAGCCGGCGTCCCCCGAATCGCCCTGCACGACCTACGCCACCTCGCCGCCAGCTTCGCCCTGGCCGCCGGCACACCGCTCCCGGTCGTATCCAAGACCCTGCGCCACCGCACCCTGTCGACGACCGCGAACATCTACGCCGAACTCACCCACCTCGCGGCGCGGGCGGCGGTCGACGCCATCTCCTGGACCCTCAACACCGCGGACCGCGCGGTTCGCGGCGAGCCCGCCTGCCGCGCCCGCCGCCCATGGCACCAGAACCCGCGTCCCCACCACCGCCTGGCCGCCCATCAGACGCCGCAGGAGATCGAACCCACCACCGCCTGGCCGATGTGGCCCGGAGACCACACTGCGACCACCAACCGACAGAACATCAAAAAGGCCGCTCCCGCCAGAAGCGGAAACGGCCTACGACCTGCAGTTATGCAAGTCGGGACGACAGGATTTGAACCTGCGACCCCTTGACCCCCAGTCAAGTGCGGTCCCTCTCCGCCTGCTTCGAGCGAGGCCAGCATGCCAGCCTCAAGCTCTCAAACCAGCTTACCACTCGCCGAGTTGCGCCACACCCGCCTCCATGCACGAATGGACCAGCTGACAGTGGCTCAATGGTTACTATGTGCAGGAATGTCCAAATCCGAACACCACCGCCCACCAGCGTTCAGGGCGCGTGGTCCCAAAGTGGTCCCAGAGCTCTGGTCACACGCAGCAACCAGCCCTTCGAGGCCCCGCTTCAACCTCCCCTACGGGAAGCACCTCCTTACGGAAAGGCCATCCTCCCAACAAGGCGCCAGCGACACAGCGTGACGACATCCAGAGGGCCCATCAGATCGCACCACTGGATGGAACGCCGAATCCAGTCTATTCCCATCCGGCCAAAATGTGACAAACGCAATGATGTCTAGATTGCCCGACATCTGGCATGTATGGTGTCCCGTCCATCGCCGGACGGGCCGGCGGGTGGTGTACTGGGGGGGTACGTGGCGGGACTGCAGGTGTTTCGGGTCGCTGGTGGGGATGTTCGCCGTGTCGAGGGCGCGACCGTAGAGTTCGAGCGCGATCTCCAGCGGCTCGTGGAGGCGAACATGGAGGAGATGCTGGGCGGCGTCCGTTTCCTGGCGAGCGAGTACTCCACCGGCCCGGTGCACCGGGGTCGGATCGACAGCCTCGGTCTGGACGAGGACGGCAGCCCGGTGCTGATCGAGTACAAGCGCCAGCGCAGCGAGTCGGTCCTCGCGCAGGGGCTGTTCTACCTCTCGTGGCTGGTGGAGAACCGCGCCGAGTTCGAGGCGCTCGTCGAGCAGCGGCTCGGCGCCGAGGCGGCCGAGCAGGTGGACTGGAGCAACCCGCGGGTGGTGTGCATCGCGGCGGACTTCACCCGGTACGACCTGGTGGCGGCCGGGATGTCCCACCACCGGATCGACATGGTGGTCTACCGGCGCTACGGGGACGACCTGGTGACGCTGGAGTTGGCGGCGTCGGTCGCCGGCGGATGCGGCACTCTGTCGGGACGGCGTTCGGAGCTTGCGCGGCCGGTCTCGGCCAACCGTCGGACGGTCACCGACGTGCTCGCGCAGGCCAGCGGCGAGATCCGCGGGCTGTACGAGGAGCTCGACTCGCGCCTGCTCGACCTGGGCGAGGGCCACGCGGTGTCGCTGCAGCACTACGTTGCCTACCGCCGGCGGCGGAACTTCGCCTGCGTCCGGGTGCTGGCGCAGGCTCTGGTCGTCTTCCTGCGCGTCGACCCGACGACGGTCCAGTTGATCCCGGGCTGGACCCGGGACGTCCGGAGAATCGGGCACCTCGGGACGGGCGAGCTGGAGGTCCGGATCGGCTCGGTGGAGGATCTCGACCGGTCGATGGCGCTGCTGCGGACGAGCTACGCCGCTGCAGCGTAGTCCGGCAATGGCGATGGGCCGTACCCCCTTTGGCGGATTCTCGGGGTACGGCCCATCGCCGTTGTTCGGATCGCTCAAGGGAGGGCTGGGTCTGGGTGCTGACTCTGGTGTTCAGTGGTCAGCAGGGCGGGGGCGGGCGGCGGTCAGCGGCGGCGGGGGCGGGATGGTGGTGCGGTGGCGGGCGGTTCACTCGCCTGCCCGGCGGGGGGCGAGTTGAGGGCCTGCTTGATGTGGGCCCGGCGGGCGGCCCAGCGGCTCAGGTCTCGCTGGTACGTCCGGCCTTCCTCGCCTCCGGCAAGGCTTGGGTGAGGGGCGGCGGGCTGACGATCCTGGGGGGTTGGCTGTTCGATGGTGTTCCTCCGCGTCAAGGGGTGGCGACTCCGGGCGCAGGCCGGAGTCGAGTGGGGTCAGTGTTCGCGGTCATGCTGCGGTTCTCGGGCCAGCGAGGTGATCAGCGCGCGTTCGCGGACAAGGTCGGCGTGCACTTCGGGCTGGTTTGGGCCGAGGGCTTCGAGGGCGCTGTCGATCGCCGCGAGGGCTTCAGCTCGGCGCCCGAGGTTCCGCCAGGCGGTGGCGGTGCGGAAGATCATGATCGGGTCGGCGTCGTCGAAGGTGGGCCAGGCTGCCAGCTCGAGGATCCGCTCGGCCTGGTCGGGCAGTCCATCTCCGAGCCAGAGGCCGTGGAGCAGGGCGTGGCAGACCTGAGGGTTGTCGCCGGCCTCGGCGAGGCTGCGGTCCAGGGCTTCGAGGGCGCCGGGGGCGGAGCTTCCGAGGAGGGCGAAGGCGGCGAGGGCGCGGGTGTACGGATCCCAGCGGGTGCGCTCGCTCACCGGGGCCTGGTCGAGCAGCTGCTGGATGCTGCGGCACCGGAAGTCGAAGCGGAGAGCGGCGAGGTGGATGTGCCGGAGCGCTTGGGCATGGGCGCGGTCGGTGCCGGGCTGGGCGAGGTGGTCGTTGCCGGTGAGGTGGGCGAGGGCGCTGCTGCTCCGGCTGCGGGCGTACCAGGCGAGGTGGTTGGCCAGGGCGGCGCTGGTCTGCCAGTCCGCGTTGGCGCGGCTGAGCCAGCGAGCGGCTTCGGAGGGCCAGGGTCGGCCCGCGTCAATGTCCTGTTCGACGAGTGTGCGGATGGCGGCGAGTGCGGTCGGGCGGAGGTCGTCGCGGTGGACGGCTGCGGCAAGGGCGGCGTACGAGCCGGGGGTGTCGAGCAGTCCGCGGATCATGATCTTCTGAGTGGTGGGGTAGGCAGTGGCGCGGGCGATCCGTTCGATGGTGTTGAGGGCGGTGGTGGTCAGGCCGTGCTCCCTGTGGAATCTGTGCCGTGGCGGTGGTGGTCGGTTCAGCGGGCTCGGCGGGTGCCGGCTGGCTGGGGCGGGGTGGGCGTAGGAGTCGCGAACACCGTGGAGTTCGTGGAGTTCGAGGAGGTGCGGCGGGCTGCGCTGGCGCGACCCGCCGCCAGGGTCCGGTCGGGTTGCACTGTGGTGATGTCGAGGTGGGGAAGGTGTTCGTCGGCGAGGCTGTGCCGGGGGCGCTCCACTGGGGTGGGGTCCAGCAGTGCGCCGGTGACGGCGGCGAGCAGCGGGGACGGGATGCTGGAGTCCATCTCGATGTACCAGCCTGCCCGGGGCCCGAGGTTGAGCCTGCCTCCGTTGATGTGCCAGTCGTCCCGGCGGAAGGCGTGGTGGGCGGCGGGAAGTGAGCGTGACACGCGGGCGAGCCCGTGGGAGGGCTCGACGTAGATGATGTCGTCGGGGAGGTGGGGAAGCCGTCGCCATCCGGCGGCGGCCAGCTGGTCCAGGGCGGCAGTGGGCGGCGGGAGCGCGCGGCGCGGATCACGTGGGCCGGAGAGTTGGGTGACGGCGGTGGTCAGCGCCGCGATGATCTCGGGCGGCGTCTTCGCGTCGGCCGCTGCCCGCCACTCCGGGGGGCCGCCGGCGTGGTGCAGCCCGGTGACGGTCCAGGCCCAGATGGCGGATTCCGGGGTGGCGACGACGTGATGGAGAGCGGACGGGCTGGTGTAGGTCGTCGTCGACCGGTCGGTGCGCACGCTCCAGCCGTGCTCCATCAGGGGTGCGGTCGCCAGTTCCCGGGGGCCGGCGGGACCGGCGAGGTAGAGCGGGCTGACCAGCACCGGGGATAGGTCCTGGACGGACTTGCGGGTCGGTCCCGCGGTGTCAGCGCGGGGGAGGGCCGGTGCGATGCGGTGCCGACCCGGCGCACCGGGCGGCGCGTCGGTGTAGAGGTCCAGGTACCGGTCGATGGCGTCTTGCAGGAGTTCGGGGGTGAGTTCTCCGAAGCGGTGCATCCGGTCGAGGTCATCGATGCGGTGAACGAAGCCGGGGTTGGGGACGGTGGCGTGGGTGTCGAAGTCGAAGCGGTTCGAGCCCAGTTCGGCGCCGGTCTCCCGCACGACGGCTCGGATTCGGATTCCGTTGAAGGTGTCGTCGCGGATGCCTGCGTGAGCGAGCTCGGCGGTGACGAGCACTCCGCCTCGGCGTGCGATCATCTGCCGGCCGGTGGCGGTGCCGTCGGCCAGCGGCGCGAGGGCGGTGAGTACGGTGGCGTGGGTGGGTTTCAGGATTTCTCGCAGGGGGCGCAGGAACTGGGGTGCTCCGCTGTGGGCGGCTGGAGGAGTGGCCCGGCCGCTGGTGGGGGCGGGCTCGGTCGGCGTCGCCGTCGAAGAGGCCGGTGCTCCTCGTGGTCGTCGATCTAGTGCTCAGGAACGCTTGCCGTTGGAGGTGCTCAGCGGGTCGGCTGCCGGAACTGGTCCGGTGGGGTGGCGGCGATGGCCGAGTGGCCGGCGGCCGGGGCCGGCGGCGAGAGGACGACACGGGTGCGGGCGGCCAGGGCCCGCGCGGACGGGCCGGATGCTGCCTTGGGGGCGAGGGGGCGGACGTCGAGGTACAGCAGGTGCTCGGAGGTGAGGTCACGGCCGAGGCGGGCCACCGGCGCCGAGTCGGCCATCGCGGCCGTGACGGCTTCCAGGAGCGGGGCCGGGATGTTCTCCGACATCTCGATGGTCCAGCCCTCGACTTCGCCCGGACCGAGTTTGCCGCCGCTGATCTGCCAGGCGCGGCTCTCCCCGACGAATATCTGCCCGGTGGGGGCGGTGCAGCGGTAGACGCTGGCCATCTCGGCGTCCGGTGCGTCCCACATCAGGTGTTCGCGGGTGCTGTTGTCGTGCCAGCCTGCGGCGATGATCGGCACGAGACCGTCCTCGGCGTTGCCGGCGGGCCGGATCAGCTCGCCCGGGCTGGCGGCCAGCGCGGTGTGCAGGGCGGTCACGATCTCCGGCGGGGTGCGGCGGTCCGCAGTGACCCGCCAGCCCTCCTCAGCGCTCAGCAGGTAGTTGAAGGAGGCGGTCCAGCTCGTCCCCGTGTCGTCGGCGGTCGACTGGGCACGCAGTCGTCGGCATGGGCTGGTGTACACCGTGGTGTTGCCCTGCTTCTCGGTGGTCCAGCCCCGGTCGGTCAGGGGCTTGACCGCTGCGGTGCGGTCGTGGCCGGGGCCGGCGAGGTAGACCGGGGCGACGAGGGCCAGCGGCGCGGGCCTGAAGTCCGGGGCGAAGAGCTCCGGGGTGCGCGCGGCGGCCCCGGTCAGCAGACGGTCGATCGCGTGGAGCGCCTGCTCGTGCTCGGTGGTCGGCAGCGATCCCCAGGTCCACTTGGTGCCGTCGCCGACCGGCCGGTCGTGCAGCATATCGGCGATCCCGCTGAGATCCACCCCGTTGATCAGCGTCGCAGCGGCGTAGGCTGCCGGCTCCTCCAGGTCGCTGATGTTGAAGGGGAGTTCGTTCAGCGCCGTGGTGAGGGGAGGTGTCGGCTTGCGGCTTGCGGTCCGCGCGTCGAGGTTGGCACCCAAGTCCAGGTCGAGGAGGGCTGGCGAACTCGCCGCTGCCGCGATGACCATGTCTTCCACCAGCAAGCACGCCAGGGCCCTTTGCTCCGAGGGAAGTTGGCCCCACGTCGTCGGGGTGCCGCTCCGGCTGCTGGGGATGACCCGGTCCACGATGTACCACTCGGGTATGAAGTCGAAGTGCTCGATCTCCTCCAGGACCTCCTCGCACAGCTCGGCAGCCGCTTCGCGCAGGTCCGTCTCGGTGTACGGGCTGACGTTGGCGGGGCTGGCCTCCGTCCGGTGGCCGAGGCGGGCGAGCAGTTCCTCGTCCATCCAGTCCCGGTCCCGCTGCAGGGGCGTGGGGTCGGTGAGGGCCTGGACGAGGGCGTCGACGACGACCGCGGGGGCGTTGGTGGTGGCCATGGCCTGCCAGTAGGGCGGGTAGCCGCCGGAGCCCCGCGGACCGATCTCCACGTACAGGTGGGGGTGGGCCATGAGGTCGTCCGGATCGCCGGGCGGGTCCAGGCGGACCTGGACGCGGGCGAGTTCGTCGGGAGCTTCGAGGTCGAGCACGCCCGCGCGGTAGGTGCTGCGCCAGCCGGCGTCAGTGAGGGTGCGGATCAGGGTCCGCCGGTCGGTAGGGGTCTGGAGAGCGGGGTGTGTTTCGCCGGTCCAGTCGATGCTGCTTCCGGTGCGGGCGAGTACGTCAGTGACGGCCATGATGATCTCGGGCGGCGTCTCGGTCGAGAAACCGGTCATCCAGGTCGGCGTGCCGAGGGGCTCCGGTGCTGCCGTGATCCGCCAGGCGGTGCCGGGGTCAAGCTGGCCGTCCGCGATGCGGAAGCGGTGGTTCGGGCTCCAGGCGAACTCCTGGCCCAGGTCGTCGTCGGCGCTGCGGCCCCAGCCCTGCTGGACGAGGCGGTCGAAGATCCGGTTGGTGTGGCCGGCCCCGGCGAGGTAGGCCGGGGTGACGTCGATCGTGGTTTCGGGGATGGCGGTTCCTCGGGGGCTGTCAACGGCTGGGACCGTGGGTGACGGTGGCAGCGCGGGCGGCGGGTTCTGGTTCGGCAGCGGGGCCGCTGGCTGGTCCCCGCGCTGCTGTGCCCCGGTGTTCAGCGGGGGCGCGGCACCGCCCTGGCCGCCGGCTGCGGGGAGAGCGCGGGTGCCGAGACGGCGATCCGGGTGGAGTCGGCGGCGGCTCGAGCCGGGGAGGTCCTGCGGGCGGCCTGGGCGCGGTGGACGTCCAGCGGCGTCGGGCTGGAAGGGATCTCGGTCAGTTCGGCGGCGCCGATGACAGCCGCGCCGACGGCCAGGTCGTCGAGGTCTCCGATGTCGCGGATGGCGGGGGCGAGCATCGCGCTGACCATGGTGTGCAGGATGGCGTCCGGCGTGGAGATGCTCGCCGCGGCGGACCAGCCGTCGAAGTCGCCGGCGATGTCGACGCTCCAGAAGGCGTCCTGCCCGGCCTCCTCCCACTCGCCGGGGTCCGGGAAGGCCCGGGTGTTGAGGACGATCTTGTCCTGCGGGCTGTACTCCGAGCACGCCGTCTCGGTGCGCGTCGCGGCGTCCCAGGTGAGGGTCCACCCGTTGGCATGGAGGGGGGTGCGCCACTCGGCGTCGGCGGCGGCCCCGGTCAGCCGTCCACCGGTGCGCAGCCGGTTGGCCAGGTCGGTGGTGATGGCCTCGACGACTTCGATCGGCGTGTTCTCGGTGAGGCTGACGGTCCACAGCGGAGGGAGGAAGGGGCGTTCGTGGACGGCGACCTTCCACATCACGTCGCCGTTCTCCGGCTCGAATCCGAGCCGGACCCGGCCGTCGGTGGAGATGATCAGCTGGTTGCCGCGGCCGTCGTCGAGGCGGACGGCTCCCGCGTCGGTGAGCGGCCGGATGGCGCGCTCGGTGTCCGGGGTGGGGCCGGCGTACAGGGCTGGGGTGATGCGGACCTGCTGCCAGGGCCGGTCGCGGGCCCGCTTGGTCCAGTGGGGATTGGCCGTGGTCAACTGCTGCTCCAGGTAGGCGGTTTCATGCGGTGCGGGCGGTCAGCGGGACCTCGGCTGCGGGCCGTCGCGGTCCGGCGCGCCGGTGTGGCCGAGCGGGCCGGCGGCCGGAGGAAGTGCGGTCGGGGTGACCGGTGTGGTGCGGGTGCGGGCTGCTGCGGATCGCGGCGAGCGGTCGGTGTCGAGGCGGCCGACGGCGTGGTCGGCAGCCTCCCGACCGGAGGCGACGATCTCGGCCGTCAGCCGGAGCGCTTCACCGGCGTCTCCACCGACGCGGTGGTAGAGGGCCCAGCCGCCGGCCGCGCGCAGGGCCCGGGCGCTGCGATCCAGCACGCCGCCCTCGCCGGTGATGACGCCGGCCACCCGGCGTGCCTCGGCCGGGTCGGTGGTGCGCAGCAGGTGGGTGGTGACCTCGTCGATGCGCTCGGCCAGCTGTTCCGCGGCGTTGCTCGGTAGGCGGTCCCCGGTGACGGCGATGAAGGGTGGTGCTGTTGGGCGGCTGCCGAGGGTGGGGTCGAGGGTGACGTCGTACCCGGCGGCAGCGAGGAGGAGGGCCGCGTCGGTGGCGATCTCGTTCTCCTCGTACTGCTGGTGGCCGGTGGGCAGGGTGTAGTGGTTCGGGCTGCCGGGGGTGGGCGCGAAGCCGGTCGTGCCGACGAGGAAGGCGGTCTGCTCGTCCCCGCCGCTCGCCACGATCGCGCCCTCGTCGGTGCGTCGGATGGTGACCTCGTTCGGGTCGGGCTGGCCTGAGCCGGCGGGTCCGGGCTCGGCTGGCGCCTCGCCCGGGCCCTCGCGGGCGGACTGCTGCCCGGTCCCGGGTGGCAGGTTGCGGCGGGGGCGCGGTTCGAGGTGGACCTGGGTGCGGTTGGCGGCGGGGATCTGGAGGCGCTGGCGGAGCGCCGGCAGAGGGTTGACCACCTCGTCGAGCGCGGCGCTGATGAGGGCGTTGGGGGTGTGGCCGGCGAAGACGGCGTGCCAGCGTTCGCTGGGGTACCCGCAGGGGCCGCCCCAGACGGTGACGGTCGGCCCGATCCCGCGGATGTCGCCGATGTTGTGGTTGACGGCGATGCCGGCGGTGTCGTCGGGGCGGGTGCAGCTGTAGACGCCGGGGACGGGGGCGGTCTCCCGCTGCCACGTCTCGTCGGCGGCTTCCAGGTCAGCCTCGATGGTGTTGTCCAGCGACCGACGCCCCCACAGCAGTTCGCCGCGCACCGCCTCGGAGGTCGCGGTCAGAGCGTGGGAGAGGCGCTCGGCCACCGCGGTCACGACCTCGACCGGTGTGCGGGTGCAGAAGGTCGCGTGCCAGGTCCGCTCGCCGATAGGCGAGGCGTACGCGGCGATGTTCCAGCGGGGCCCGGTGCTGGTGTCGTGGTCGAGTTCGATCGCGGCGAGGAGGGACTCGTGCAGGGCAACGGTGGTGTCCTGCCCCGGGCTGTAGCGGCCCCAGGTCGGAGATGTTTCGAGGAACTGGGCGAGGGCCGCCTCGGCATCACCCGGTCCGGCCAAGTGGCCTGGAGTGACCACCACTTCGAGGTCGGGGGCAGGGCTACTCAGGGGACTTCCTTCCGGGCGGGGTCGCTCGCGGCATCGGTGTCGGACAGTGCCGCGGTGCTACCGGTCGCATACCACACAGGGGGCAGGATGTTGAGGGCGTCGTGCACCTGTGTGATCGCGTCGACCAGGGAGGTCAGGACCAGCGCGGGGGCTGCTTCGCTCACCGAGATCGACCAGAACCGGTCGTCCTTGACGCCGTCGATGTCCCAGCAGCCGTCCTGGCCCGACTGGAACGGATCGAGCATCCGGCCAGCACGGTTGTGGTGGGTGGCCGATGCCCTGTCGCCGTTGGCAGCCCGGTAGCGGAACGGGTAGGCGCGCAGCCCGGGCGACCTCTGCCACCCGGCGTCGGCGAAGCCGTCAAGGGCGGAGGCCGGCTCGGCGGTGCCCCAGAAGTCGAACAACGGGTGCTTCCCCTGGTGGAGCCGTGCGAGCGTCGTCGTGACCGCGGCTACGACCTCGATGGGCGTGTTCCGGTTGAGGTGTGCGCCCCAGAGCGGCTGCTCGAACGGCTCGTCGTGGACGAGCACCCGCCAGGAGGGCCAGCTCCAGTGCGGGAAGACGTAGGCGACGTGGATCCGGTGGTCGGGGGTGACGACCGTGGTGTTCTTCGCGGCGCGGGTGAGGTGGGCGCCGAGGTCGAGCAGGGGCTGGAGCGCCCGGTCGAGGCCGTCGGGCGGCATGTCGGCGGCGCCCCAGTAGGGCGATGGGTCGCCGTACTTCTTGAACAGGTCGTCTCCTTCAGGCTCGGGGCGACCGGGCCGCCGCGCGGGCGGCGGCCCGGCTGGTGGCGGTCAGGCTTCGGCCGGCTCCTCGTCCACGGCCTCGGGGTCGGTCGTGCCCTCGGCGATCTGCCGCTCGGTCTCCGCGAGGCGCTGCTCGGCGATGGCGGCGTAGTGCGGGGTGACCTCGACGCCGACGAAGTTGCGGCCCTCCAGCAGTGCGGCAACTCCGGTGCTGCCGCTGCCCGCGCAGACGTCGAGCACCGTGCCGCCCGGGCGGCAGATCTTGACCAGCTCACGCATCACCGAGACGGGCTTCTGGGTGATGTGGACTCGGCCCGCCCGCGGCTGGGAGGCGGTGTAGAGGCCGGGCAGGTAGACGGGGTGGGCATCGCCGTCGATGGGGCCCTTGCTGCCCCACAACACGAATTCACAATGCTGCGTGAAACGGCCCTTTTGCGGCCTGGCGGCGGGCTTGTACCAGGCGAGTGCGCCGCGCCAGATCCATCCGCCGGCCTGCAGCGCATCGCTCGTGGCGGCCAACTGGCGCCAATCCGTGAAAACGAGCGCGACGCCGCCGTTCTTGGTCGCGCGATAGGACTCGGCCAGGAGCTGGGACAGCCAGTAGGTATAGGACCTCTGGTCCTTGTTCTCGCCGGGAAAATCGGCCGGAACGGTCTTCCCTTCGGTGGTGTACTTCGCGCGGGCCGTTCGGCCGGTCCGCTCTTGGGCGGTGCGTCCGCCCGAATTGTAGGGCGGATCGGTGATGACGGCATCGATGGAGTTCGAAGGGATCGCGGCGAGCCTGGTGAGGGCGTCGCCCTGGTGGATTTCGTAGGGCAAGGGGCGGACTGACCTCCTGGTCGGGGAAGGGGAAGACAGCCGCAACCGGCGGAGTGACCTGGCCTTTCGGCTGGTAGCGGGAGACCGGCGAGGCGGCTCCGGAGCCCTCGGGCTGCGGCTGCATCAGGAACCTAGCCCAGGTGCGGCTCGCAACCTAAAACGCGCCCCCGCCCACCCTTGCGAAGATCGTTTTAGGTTGCGAGCCGCACTCCGCCTATCGTCGGCCACACCCCCGGAGATCACCCGGCCCGGATATTCCGTTTTAGGTTCCGAGCCGGTCAGGTTCTACGGTGGGGCAGCCCGACGGAACACCGCCTTCTGCCTGCACGCCGACCATTTCCCCGTTTTTGGTCGCGAGCCGAGAAAGCGTTAGCGTCCACCGGACATGCCGACGGGATACCCCGGATCGCAGGAGCCGCACCGTTTTAGGTCGCGAGCCCTCGATTCGATACCTTCGGCCACCGCAAGCGAATTCCAACCCACCCATCTCAGGGGACACCCATGCCTTTTTCGAGATTATGAGCGCGGCTTGCTGCCGCTCCAGTCGGCCCGCCCATCCGCAGGAGGGCGGGCCCCTCCCCCGCACTCGGTCGCATGATCCGACAGGAGACCTCATCATCCGCTCCCTCACCGCACGGACGCCGAATCCCATCTCCCGGCCTCCGGACTCCTCCGCCGCCGCACCGGCGGGAGGTGGCGCTCTGGAGACCCGATGAGCATGAAGAAGGTCGTCGGCCTCGGCACCGCCGGCCTCCTGCTCACCCCGTTCGCCATCGCGTTCCCCGCGCTGGCCGTCACCGCCAACGACGAGGCCACCAAGGCCACCAGCACCAACACCTGCACATCCGGCCCCGGCCCACAGGCTGTGGACGCCGCCGCCGTCGCCGCCCAGGTCAAGCTGATCCTGAGCGGGGCCGCGGGACCGGCCGGTTCGGTCGCCGGCCTGGACGCCCCGAGCGTCCAGATCCCGAACGCGAAGACGATCGTGGCGACCGGCATCGCAATGAAGGTCCCGGCTCGCGGTCAGACCATTGCACTGGCAACCGCCCTGCAGGAGTCGGGACTTCGCAACCTGAGCTCCGGCGACCGCGATTCGCTCGGCCTCTTCCAGCAGCGCCCGTCGCAGGGCTGGGGCACGGCCGTGCAGATCCAGGACCCGGTCTACGCCTCCACCAGCTTCTACAAGGCCCTACTCGACGTCTCCGGCTGGGAACAGCTGCCGCTGACCGCGGCCGCGCAGAAGGTCCAGACGTCCGGCTTCCCCGACGCGTACGCGAAATGGGAGAGCTTGGCGAACGCCCTTCAGCAGTCCATCTCCCAGGCTCTGAACGGGAGTTCGGGCACAGGCGGCTCCCCCTCCCCGACCGCGCCCCCCGCGCCTTCGCCCTCTTCGGGCGGGTGCGGAACCAGCACGGGTACGGGGACGGACTGGGGCACCATCCCCCCGGGCGTCCTTCCCGCCGGCTACCAGATCCCCACCGACGCTCCGCCCGCCGTCCAGAGCGCGATCAAGTTCGCGCTCGGCCAGCTGGGGACGCCGTACCAGTGGGGCGGCGAGTGCACCGCACCGCACGGGCCGGACCCCATGGGCCGCTGCGACTGCTCCAGCCTGACGCAGCAGGCGTACAAGGCCGGCGGCGTGCCCCTCACGCGCACGACCTACACCCAGGTCAGCGAGGGCACCGCAGTGTCGGTGAACGCCTTGCGCCCCGGCGACCTGCTGTTCACCCGCCCCGGCCCACAGGGCCCGGAGCACGTGGGGATGTTCATCGGCCAGGGCCTCGTGGTGCACGCGCCGAAGACCGGCGACGTGGTCAAGATCTCCACGCTCGACTCCTGGAGGCCGGACATCATCGCCGCCCGCCGCGTCGCCAACTGACGGCAACTGCCGTCCACCTCAGCGCACTTCGCGCACTCTACCCCCTCCCTCGCGCGGCTCGGCCGCGCACCTTCCCGCCCCTCTAGCCGTGGAGTGTGATTGCTCACTTACCTCGCCGATTCCGCCGCCAAGGCCCAGCAGCTGGCCTTCGACCCCGGCATCACTCCCAGCCAGGGCGGTCTTCCCGGCCTGGACGTCCTCAAGTCCACCGTCGGCTCGATCAACCTCTTCGCGATCATCGCGGTGGTCGGCGCCCTGTGCGTCAGCGGCATCGTCTGGGCCTGGGGCCACCACACGGGTTCGCACGGCAGCGAGCAGAAGGGCAAGCAGGGCGCACTCGTGGCGGCCGGCGCGGCCCTCCTGCTCGGCGCCGCCAACGGGATCGTCAGCTTCTTCAGCGCAGTTGGGACCAACGTCCACTGATGCTCAAGTCGTCCTCGCCGTTCACCGGGCAGTCCGCGCTGCTGCGCCGGCTGCTGATCGGCCTGGGCGTGCTCGTGGTCGTCGCCCTGCTGGCCGGGCTCACCGCCCGGCTGGCGGGCGGCGGCCACCGCACCCCGAGCGCCGCCAACTCCCCCTCCGACCCTGCCGTTTCGATGCCTTCCGCGCCGCCTTCGCCGCGCGCTGGCGCCAACCCCTCGGCCGGCCTGACTGCCAGCACCGCCCCCGTCGTCGCCCCGCCGCCGCATACCAGCGACCCGATCGCGTTCGCGAAGGCGTTCACCGCGGCGCTGTGGACCTACGACACCCGCGCCGCGACCCAGCCGCAGCAGCTCGCTGGCCTGCGCGAGTGGCTGACCGGTGAGAGCCAGTACGCCGATCCGGACGCGCTCGCCGCGCAGGTCCCGGACCCGACCCTGTGGGACCGGATGCGCGACAACGGCCAGTTCGCCGTCGGCGAGGTGGCCGAGGCACACCTGCCCGCCGCATTTCAGAAGGGCATTGGCAACGACCCGACGCAACTGACCATCGCCTACATCTACGCGGTCACCGTCACCGGCAAGCAGACCATCAGCTGGCGCGACGGCGGCCGGGGCGCCGAGGACCGCGCCATAACCATGGCCGTGCAGTGCCGGCCAGGCCGCGACTGCGCGCTGGCCACCATCGCCACCACCGTCTACCCCTGACCCGCCCATCGGTCCCAACCAGAGGAGCTGATTGCCCATCGGTATCTGCGACCTGCCCGGCTCCGGCCTGCTCTGCGACGTCATCGTCGGCGGCGTCAGCGATTCCGTCACTGACTCCATCGGCAAGTGGATCGCCAAGAGCGCCGGCGATCTGGCCAAGAGCGCGGTCGACCTCGCCTCCCGCGCCGTCGACAAGACCACCAGTATCGACCTATCGGCGGACTGGTTCCGCACCAACTACGCCGCGATCTTGCCGATCGCGCTGACCATGCTGGTGATGACCTTCATCTTCCAGCTGGTCAGGGCAGCCTGGCGCCGCGACGGCCAGGCACTCGGCCAAGCCGTCACCGGCACAGTCTCGGCGACGCTGTTCGCGATGTGCGCGATCACTTTCACCGGCGTCGCGGTCGTGATCGTGGACGCCCTCTCGCGGGGGCTGTTCCAAATCGCCAACTCCAATATGGACGACGCGGTCAGGCGGATTGTCCGGGTGTCGATGATCCACGTCACGTCACCGCTCGGCTGGGCCGTCCCCGCAGTCGTCGCGCTCGGCTGCGCGGCAGGCGCAATCCTCTACTGGGGCGCGATGGTCCTGCGCAAGGTCACCGTCCTCGTGCTCGTCGTGCTCGCCCCCTTCGCGGCGGCCGGCGGAGCGTGGGAGCCGACCCGCGACTGGCGCCGCAAGTGGGTCGAAGCCACCGCGACCGTCGTGTTCAGCAAGCTGATCATGACGGTGATCATGCTCGTCGGCGTCTCCGCCCTCGGCGAGAGCAACACCAAGGACGGCGTGCAGGCGCTTTCGGACATCATCTCCGGCTTGGTCATCATGGCACTGGTGCTGCTGTCGCCCATGGCCATCTACAAGTTCGTGCACTGGGCCGGCGACGGCGGACAGTCCCACGACCTGCACCGATCGACCGCGGCCGGCCTTCAGGCCGGCGCCGCAACCGCCCAGAAGGGCACCCGGATGGCCATGACCGCGGCCAGCGGCGGCGCAGGCGCCGCAGCGATGGGCGGCGGCGGCGCGAGTGGTGCGGCGACGGGCGGCGGCGCCCCGCAGGGCCCCGCGCAGGTGCCCGGCCAGGACAGCCCTGCCGGTGGTAACAGCACCAACTCCGGCGGCAGCGAGTCCTCCCCGTCGCAGAGCACCTTCCGGTTCCCCGGCACGTCCTCCGGCAGCGGCGGCGACGCGATCGGCCAGCCGCTGATCACCCGGCGTGGCGCCCGCAGCGGCGGCGACCAGGGACAGCCCCTGATCTCCCGGGCCCCGACCTCCGGCCAGCAGCCCGGAACGCCCTCCGAGGGATCAACGACCAAAGCGAACACTGCACTTACCGCCGCCTCTGCAGCGGGCGGGTCCAGTGCACCGCAGGTCGTCCTCGGCGCTGCGCGGACCACCGGCTCACCCTCCTCAGCCGGGCGAGCAGAAACGTTTCCCTCTGCCGCTGCCGGACCAGCCTCCGCACCGAGCACTTCCGTCGGCTCCTCCACCCCGCCCACCTCCTGACCGCCACCGGCCGGGGCCAATCTCGCCCAAGCCCCGGCCGGCCCCCGCCCTCATCGAAAGAGTCGCCCCTGTCGGCCTCCGAACTCCCCCTGCCGACCGTCCGGTTCCCCAGCCGATCCCGCCGCGGCGTCCTGCTCGGACTCAGTGCCGCCCAGCTCACCGTCGTCGGCACGGCAGGCGCCCTGCTCCTGGCGACCATGGTCGCCACCGGACTGGCCGGCGCCGCCCTGGCCACCCCCATCTGGGCTCTGGCCGCCGCCCTCGTCCTCGTCCGCGTCCACAGCCGCTCCATCGCCGATTGGTCCCCTATCGCTATCCGTTTCTACCTGCGCCGCGCCAAGGGCCAGCTCGTCTGGCTCGCCCGTCCCGCCACCCGGCCCCGCCGTGACGGGCTCCTCCACCTGCCCGGCACCGAGGCAAGCCTGCGCGCCGTCACCGCGCCGGGCGGCACACTCGGCGCGGTCCACGACCCGCAGAAGAACACCCTCACCGCCGTCATCCGCGTCAGCTCTCGCGCGTTCGCGCTGCTCGACCCGCCCACCCAGTCCGCCAACGTGAACGCCTGGGGCCGGTGCCTGGCATCGCTCGCCCGCACCGGCTACATCACCACCGTGCAGGTCATCGAGCGCACCGTCCCCGACAGCGGCGACGCCCTGCAGCGCTACTGGGCCGAGCACGGCCGTCCCGACGCGAAGGTCGCGGGCCCCATCTACGAGGAGCTGCTCGCCGCCGCGGGACCGACCGCCGCGCCGCACGAGAGCTACATCGCGGTGAGCCTCGACCTCAAGGCGGCCCGTCGCCTGATAGGAGAGGCCGGCGGCGGCCTGGTCGGCGCCTTCGCGGTGCTCGCCCAGCTGGTCCCCGGCTTCGAGCAGTCGCTGCGCAACGCCGGTCTGAACCCTGGCGGTTGGCTGACCATCGGGGAGATCGCCGCCGTGATCCGCAGCGCCTACGACCCGAAGGCCCTCGCCCACCTTGAGCAGTGGTCCGAGACCGGCCAGCCCACCGCCGACCCGGCCGCCGCCGGCCCGGTCGTCGTCGTCGAGGAGCCCACCCGCCTGACCACCGACACCGCCTGCCACGCCGTGTACTGGATCGAGCAGTGGCCCCGCTCAGAGGTCGCCCACGGCTTCCTCCACCCACTGGTGTTCGCCGGTGGAGCCCGCCGCACGCTCTCCCTCACCTACGGCCCGCAGGCCCTCGACGCCGCGCTCAAGGCAGTGCAGCGCACCAAGGCGTCGATCATCGCCGACGCCTCCGAGCGCGTCCGCAAGGGCCAGGTCGACTCCGAGGCCGACTCGATGGAGTACGCGGACGCCAAGCAGCACGAACGCGAACTGATCGCTGGGCACGCCGACGTCGATCTGACCGGCCTGGTGGTCGTCTCGGCCGACACCCCCGAGGAGCTGCGCCGTTCCTGCGCCTCCATCGAGACCGCCGCCGCCGGCACCGGTCTGGACCCGCGGCTCCTGCGCTGGCAGCAGGCCGCGGCCTTCACCCAGGCCGCTCTGCCGCTCGCACGCACCTGACGGGAGGCCCCGCCGTGCACCACCCGCCCACCGGCGACCACCGCCTGCTGCGCTTCGCGACCGCCGGCCTCGACGTCCACCACCACACCGCCCTCCCCGAGCAGGAGCCCGTCTCCCGCGCCGAGTTGGACGCCCTGCACGCCCACTGCGTCGTGCTGTTCGCGCTGCTCGACACCCACACCGGCACCACCAGGCTCCACGCCCCGGCCGAGGCCGACCACCTCCACGCCGCCCGCATCCGCGTCTGGCAAACCTGCGAAGCGCTGCACGGCGCCTACCACCGCGCCCCGCGCGCCGACGGACGCCGCCCCACCCGCGAGGCGTGCGCGCTGCGGTTGCCCGAAGGGGCACCGGACATGGCGATCTGCCAGCGCCACACCACCACCGCCGGGCGCGTACGCCGCATCGCCACCCCCTCCGAGCTGCGCGGCACCCCCACCGCCTCCTCCCGCACCTGATCTGGAGAAACGTTCCTGCGCTCCGCCAGTGCCACCCCCCTGTTCACCCCGACCCGCTCAGACCGCGCCGCCCGCCGCCAGGCCAAGCGCGACCTCGCCGCCGCCCGCCGCACCGCCCGCGAGGCCGGCCAGCCCCACCGCCCGAAGAACCGCCGCGAGGAGAACGCAGAACTCCTCCCCGTCTACCCCGCCTCCGGCCGCCCCGGCCCGGCTTCCCTGCGCGGCGGCAAGCTGCGGCTCCCGGCACACCGGATGACCACCGCGACCGCGTCCGCTGCGTATCCCTTCCTCGCGGAGGGCGGGCTCGGTTCCTCCGGCGTCCTCATCGGCCGCGATGTTCACGCCGAGGCGAGCTTCGTCTTCGACCCGTTCGCCCTGTATGGGAAAGTTGAAAACTTTACCAATCCGAACACGCTGATCGCCGGCGTCATCGGCCAGGGAAAGTCGGCACTCGCCAAGTCCATTGCCGTGAGGAGCACGGCATTTGGCTACCGCGTGTACGTGCCGTGCGACCCAAAGGGCGAGTGGACGTCCGTCGCCGAGGCGATCGGCGGGACCACCATCGCGCTGGGGCCCGGGCTCCCCGGGCGGCTCAACCCGCTGGACGCGCCGGCCCCTCCGGCGGGCGTCGACCTGACGGACTGGGCGGGCGAGGTCCGCAAGCGGCGACTGCTGCTGCTCGGCTCGCTCGCCCGCACCGTGCTGCGGCGCGACCTGGCGCCGATGGAGTACACGGCGATGGACATCGCCCTGGACGCGGTGGTCGACCGGTCCACGCGCACGGGCCAGGTCCCGCTGCTGGGCGACGTCGCTGCCGTCCTCGGGCAGGCCGCCGTCCTGGACGCCGCGCTCGGCGACCCGACCCGGCGGGTCGGCGCCGCCGCCCAGGACCTCGCCCATGCCCTGCGCCGATTGGTCAACGGCGACCTGGCCGGGATGTTCGACGCGCCGTCGACCGCGGAGTTCGACCCGAAGAGCCCGATGCTGACGATCGACCTCTCGCGGCTCGGCTCCTCGGGCGACGACACCGCGCTGACGCTGGCGATGACCTGCGCGTCCGCGTGGATGGAGGCGGCGCTGAGCGACCCCAACGGCGGTCGCAGGTGGGTGATCTACGACGAGGCGTGGCGCGTGATGCGGCACGCGGCACTGCTGGAACGCATGCAGAGCCAGTGGAAGCTGAGCCGCGGACTGGGCATCGCGAACATGCTGATCATCCACCGCCTCAGCGACCTGCTGTCGGCCGGCGACGCCGGCTCCCGGACCCGGGCGCTCGCCGAGGGCCTGCTCACCGACTGCGCGACGCGCGTGATCTACCGGCAGGAGAGCGACCAACTGGCCGCCACCGCCGGCCTGCTCGGCCTCAGCGGCGTCGAGACCGCCGCCATCGCCGCCCTCGGCAAGGGCCGCGGACTGTGGAAGGTCGCCGGCCGCAGCTTCGTGGTCCAACACCTGCTCCACCGAGCCGAGTTGGAGCTCTTCGACACCGACGCCCGGATGCACGCGGCTCCGGATACGGCATGATCACGCCCGGCCGCCTGCGGCTGCTCCACGCGGTGATCGACACCGATCCGGCCGGGCCCAGCGACGTCATCGTCCCACAGTTCGGCCTCGGCGCAGGCGAGATCCTGCAACGCGCCGGACTGCTTCCCGGATCCGGCGGCTTGCCCGCCGCTGCACCCGTCGGCGCTCCCGCCCTGGCCGGCTGCACCCACCACCGCTGACCATCAGGAGTCGTCATCGCGCACGTCACCATCGCCCACCTGCCCGAGCGGGAGACGATCGTCGCCGACCCTCCCGACCGGCGCGCGGCCTACTGGCTGGAGAAGGCAGGGTTTGTCCGCGACGATGCCCTGCGGCTGCACCGCATCCGCCGCGACACGAGTGCGTCCACCGCGGAGCGGCAGATCTGGGACGCGCAGCGCCTGCTCGCCGCCGCCGACTACGGGGTCACCCGGGTGTACAGCGCGGACGAGCAGCGCCGGCACGCCGAACGCCACACCGTGTCGCACGTGGTGAACGAGGACGGGACCGTCGGCCGGCTGGTGGTCCACGCCCGCCACCAGGACCCCGAGGGTTCGATCGAGCTGCTCCTCGACTACCCCGATGCCGGTGAGGCGGCGGTGCTCTACACCGAGCAGGGCAGCGGCCACTACGGCCGCAGCCGGCATCCCACCCTGGCCGCCGCACGCGAGGAGTGGACCTCCTTCGGGTACGCGGCCGAGGCTCCGGTGCCCGGCGCCCGGCGTGCTGCCGCCGCCCGCCGGACCTCCCCCGTGGTGCTCGGCCGACCGGGCGCGCTGCCGGCCTCGGCCCCGCGCCCGGTGAACACCGCAGAGCCCGGCGATCTGGGCCGGGCCCCGTTCTGACCGGCTCTCACCAACTCGTCTGTTTCACCTACCTCTTGGAGACGCATGCCGACCACGACGCTCACCCGCCAGGACGCCCGACTGGAGGCCGCCCTCGGCCAGAGCATCACCGCCCTGACCGCCGCCCAGGCCCGGGTGGACGCGGAGACCGCACGGGTGCTCGACACGCACCGCGCGCTGGTGGCCGCCGAGACCGCAGTGTCCTTCCAGCGCGTGCGGCTGGTCAACGTCGCCACCGCCCAGCGGCGCGTCGACGACGCCGTCCTCGACGAGCTGGATGCGCAGCTGGAGCGGCTGGAGGAGGTGGCCGAGGAGCGCGATGTGCTGGAGGCCGACCTGGTGCGGCTGCTCCAGGCGCGCGAGGAGGCGGCGAAGCGGAAGGCCGCCGGGGCCCTACCGGCCACCGGTCCGACTCCGGTGCTCGTGAGGGCCGTGCCGGCCTCGGCCCAGCGCCGCTGAGCGGGAGCCCGATGCCCGCAACGACTGGGCCCGGCACCGCCACCGGATTGGTGCGCTTCGGCTGGGACTACGACCACGGCGAGTTCGTCACGCTGAGCGGCTGGGTTCCCCAGCCCGCCCGCGAAGCGATCTACCAGGCCGGATTCTCCAGGCGGGGTGATGCGCTGGACTGCTGGCACCAGCGCCGGAGCGTCGACCCGAACGAGCAGATCCGCAACGCGGCGCGCCTCGTCGACCAGCTGGTCGCGGCCCGGGTACCGGTCGCCAACTGGCACCGCCCCGAGCAGCGCAACAGCGACCTGTCCGAGCACTACTGGTGGCTGCAGAACGAGGGCCCGTTCCCCGACGCCGACCGCGCCACGGAGGCGGCCTGGCAGGTCATCTGCGCCGACCTGGCCACGGACCGCCTGGTCCCCGCCGACCGGGGCCTCGCCCGAGCCGTTCTCTCCGGCGCCGTGGTCGTGGAGGCGATGCAGACCTTCGACGGCGTCGACTGGTGGCTGGCCCGCGATGCGGGGGATCCCGACTCCTCCTCGTACGTGATGCTGCGGCACGACACCGGAAACGGCCACCTCGGCATCACCGAGCACTACGCCAGTTGGTACGGGCCACAGGCTCGCCGCGACTTCCGGGCCACGCAACTGCGGGACACCACCCACCCGCCTGCCGCCCGCGCCCAGGCCGCCCGTCCATCACGCCGGGCACGGATGGCAGCCGCCCCCGCCCTTGCGCCGCTGCCTCCCGGACCAGCTCCCCGCCGCTCCGCCGCCCGCTGACCGAGCCCTTCCTGGAGAACACCGCTTGCCCCACCAGCAGCCCGGCGTCACCTTCCGCAGCCTGGCCTCCGCCGGGATCACCGCCACCACCGCCAGCCGAGACCCGGCCGTCCTCGACGCCCTGGCCGCCGCCGGGTTCCGCCTCGGCCTCCCGGACGCCCCGGAGCGCTACTCCCTGGCCGAGCGCGACCCGATCACGCAGTCCAGGACGGCAGCCGAACTCGCAGTCACTCTGCGGGAGATGGGCGTTCCGGTCACCTCCCGGCCAACGCCGCTGTCCGGCCTCGGAGGCGCCGTAGTCGCCATCTCCCCCTCGGCGGCAGCACGTGCCGCCGCTGCCCGTACCGCGACCGCGGCGCCCGGTTCCGCCGTATCCGACCAGCCCCGACCCGCTGTGCCCACGTCCCCGCCGCCGGCACCGGCCGCCCGCCGCTGACCGCGTCCACCATCTGCCCCGAGGAGCAGCGCATCACCCCCGAGCACGTCTCCATCACTCGCGACCCGCAGTACGGCGTCGTCGCCGAGGTCGGCCCTGACGCCTCACCGACCGCCCACACGCTGCTCGCCCGCGCGGGATTCCGGCAGCTGGCCGACGGACGGCACGCCCTCGACCGCAGCGAGCAGAACATCTTCCTGCACGCGCGCCAGACCACCGCCGCCCTGCGCCGAGCAGGGGTCAAGGTCAGTGCGGACGCCGCCTTCGACTACAACGACGCAGCCCGCCCCGTGCCCAACAGCCCGGCCGTCCGCGCCGCCGGTCCCGACGCCGTCGTCCAGGCCAGCGCCCCGGCTCCGCCCCGCGGCTTCGACGTCCACGTCGGACGCCACCCGAAGCTGGGCATCGTCGCCACCAACCCGCACAGCAACCAGACCGCCGCCTATGCGCTCGCCGAGGCCGGCTTCACCCGCACCGGCGGGCACCCGGGCCTCTTCGTCATGGACGAGCCCGAGTTCGAGGGCGACAAGCGGGCCTCCACCGCCGTCGCCGCGCTGCGTGGCCAGGGGCTGCGGGTGGCCTCCGACCTGGCTTTCGAACCGCTCACCGGCCCGTACGAGTCCACCGACCCGTTCGCCACCCGGCTGATCGCGGAGATGAACCGCACCCCACCCTCGTCCGCCGCGCCGCCGGCCCAGGTCGCACAGAACGACGACCCGTTCGAGACCCGCGTGTTCAAGGCGCCCGTCCTCGGGCCCGTCACCCCGACGGCGCCGGACCCGTTCAACACGGTCGTCCACCCGCCGGCCGGGCCGAGCCGTGACGACCAGCGCGCGGACGCCATGCTGCACGACCGGGCCGCGCTGAGTGCCGAGATCGCCTCCCGGCTGCGGGCGATCGAGGACCAGGTCCGCACGAACCCGGGCAGCGTCGACCTGGCGCGGGTCGAGGCCGTGGTCGGCGAGGCCACCACCGTGCTCGCCGGCGCGGGCAGGGACCTCGCCGCCGTCGCGGCCCGCCCCGCCGCCGTACCGGCCGCCCGCACGAGCGGCCCCGCCAGCCCCCGTGCCCGCGCCGCACTCGCCACCAGTGGCCGGCTCCGCTCCTCCGCCGCTCTGCACGCCACCGCTGCCGCGACCACCGCGGCGTCCGCGCCGGCCGTCGACCCGCGGATCGCGTGGGCCGCCGGACGCCCGAACTCCCGGTGAGCCGATGTCCTACACCGATGCCCTGAACCGCGCCCAGCCTGGCGGTCACGACGCGAGCCCTATCGGCTCGTGGGCGGTGCGCCGTCTGGGCCAGCTGCTACCGGAGCCCACCGAGGAGGTCGAGGTGGCCGACCTCCTCGGCTACCTCGGTCCTGTGATCCGCGAGCTCGAGGAAGTCCTGCAACTGGCGGCGGATTCACTCGACCAGCCCGCTGCACTTGGTCCCGCCGTACGCGCCGCCCGTCTCCTCGGGAGTCAGGTCGACCGCACCGCCAAGGCGCTGCACGACAGGAACGGGACCGAGCCGATCCCCCGCGCGACCATCGCCCGGCTCCAGTCCACGCGCGCCCCGCGCACCTCCCCGGCCACAGCAGGGACGGCTTCCCCGCTTTCCCCTGCCTCTCATCCGCGGCGAGCCCGCTGACCTGGCCCAATTCCTCTCCCATCAAACCGAGTTCATAGGAGACCCGACATAGCTGTCCGAACCCGGTGGTCTGTCGAACACGACTGCGGCCACACCGTTGATCATGACCTGTCCTCCCGACCCGCGGACAAGCGCGCCTCCTACGCCCGCTGGCTCGCCACCCGCTCCTGCCGCGACTGCTGGCTCGCCGAGCGCAAGGAGGACACCGCCGAACGCGAGGCGTGGATCGCCGCTCGCCGCGCCGAGGAGCAGGAAGCCGCCACCGCGTGGGCCGGCCAGTTCGGCATGCCGCCGCTGGAGGGCCCCCAGCGGGCCATCGCCTGGGGCGAGCGCTGCCGGCACCAGCTGGTGACCACCGCCTACCAGGCCCTGGTGGTCGAGGGCGCGCTCACCGAGGAGGCGTGGCTGGCCGTCGAGGAGCAGCTGCGCACGCTGGACAAGGCCAGCTGGTGGATCGACCAGCGCGAGTCCGAACCGGCCGACCTGCCCGAGCTGGCCGCCGCCGCGACCAGCGCGGACCGCGTCACGGAGAACCCGAACTGAGCGCCGGCCCCGTCGGCCCGTCCCGGATCGCGGCAGCCTCCTCCCTCGTCGTGCAGGTCCTGCGCGCCGAACAGGCCGCCGCCCGTCCGGGCAGCAGCACGCCCCCGGCCGCAGAGCCTGTGCTCGCCTCGGTCGGCCGGACGGTCGCGCCGACGCCGGCGCCGGCGCCGGGACGGTGACGTGTACCCCACGATCGCCCGGTACGCCTCCACCCGCGACCTGCTCGCCTCCGCCACGGCCGCCGCCGCCCAGCAGCAGAACCGCCTGCGCCTCGTCGACGCCTGGCGTCCCGCCGCGGAAGTCCCGGCCGACCAGATGGCGTTCGCCACGGAGCTGGCCGCGCACCTGCCGCCGCCGGCGGGGCCCGCCGAGGCCCTGCGCACCAGGCTGGTGTGGCAGTGCACCCTGCGCACCGACCCCGACGCCGCAGGCCCCGCGGATCACCGATTCCAGGAGACCGCCCGGCGCATCCTGGCCGCCACCGGCATCGCCTCCGAGGACGCCTCGGCGGCGTGCCGGTGGGCGCTGCTGCGTGTCGGCGACCACGAGGCCCGCCTCGTCGCGCCGCTCGCTCGACCGGACGGCACCATCGTGGACACCGGCCGCGACCGCTCCCTCGCCCTGGCCGTCTGCCAGCTCGCCGAGAGCCGCAGTACCGGCACCGGCCGCCCCCGCGCGGCAGCGGCCGGCATACCCGGCCGCCGGACAGGTCTTCTCCCCGCTCCCTCTCCCGTCGTCACCGCCGCGGCTCGATCCGGGCGCCGCCCGTAGAAAGTAGGACCGTTGACCGATGCCCGCACCACCGGGCCCCTCGATGTCGCCAACCAGGCCATCGCCCGCGTCGGCCGCGCATTCTCCGAGATCGTCGAGATCGCTCCCTCGCTGACGGCCCACGAGGCCGCCGAGGTGCTGCTGGGCCTCACCCTGATGCCCGGCGCAGTTCATCAACTCGCCGATGCTGTCACGGAGATCGGTCGCCAGGTCGCGCAGCAGTACGGCGACCGGCCTCCCCTGTGGGAGCCGCTGCTCACGGAGGCCACTGCCATCTCCGCCGCGGCCTTCCGCACGGCTGCCACCGCTGACGCCATCGCCGAGGCTGCGGACGAGACCACCCGCAGCCGGGCCGCCACCGCCCAGTCCCCGGCACTGCGGGCCGCCGGCACGACGGCGTCGGTCCACTTCGCCCCAGCCGTCGCCGTGCCGCCGCACTCCCGCATCGTCGAACCTCCCCACCGCTGACGCTCCGAGGAGCCCACCGTTGACCACGTCCACCCCGGCCGGGGCCCAGGACGAGGTGCTCGTCCGCCCCCGCCACCTCGCCGGCCCCGGGCCCCTGCCGGTCCTGGCGCCGCTGCTCCACCTGCACGAGTGGCCGTACCGATTCGACGAGTCGCTCGCCCAGGTCGTCGCCACCAGCCCGTGCCGGCGGATCGAGATCGCCATGGAACCGCACCGGGTCTTCCACCTCTACCGGGTCAGCGTCCGCAAGCATCCGGCGGATCAAGTGCCCTACTGGCAGGCCACGTTCACCAAAGACACGCCAGGGGAGATCGTCGGCGCGTTCGTCCAGGCCATCGCCGCCGACCGGTACACGATGCCGGAGGAGATGGTCGCTGAGCCGACCGCCTCGCCGACGACCGCCTGGCGCCCGCTGTTGAAGGCCGGCTGGCAGCTCAAGGACGACCCGCACTTCGTCCACCTCGCGTCGCCGGACGGCACCACCAGCTTCACCCACTCACCCACCTCGACCGACGACCGGTGCGGCGAGGGCGTGGGTGCCTGGATGGCGCACGCCTCCTTCGGGCCCGACTGGAGCGACCAGTGGACGATCGTCCTCGGCCACGCAACACCCGTGCGGTACCTGGCGATCCTGGCCTCCGCCATCGCCGACCCCACCCCCGTGGTCCGCCGTCGCAGCGCCCTGTCCGCCGCCGCGCTGCCGAAGCTGGCCACTCGGCCCGCCCGTCCTGCCGATCCCACCCGCCGGTTCACCGCCGTCGAGTACGCGGGCGCCATGTTCAACGCCCGCCACCCCGGCCATGGCCACCCCCCGCGGCGCTGATCAGGAAGGACTTCCCCTGCCCGACCCCACCGAGATCGTCTTCGCCCGCTTCCCCGTGCGGGAAGGCTCCACCACCACCGGCAGTGCCTGGGCCCAGGCCACCGACCTGGCCAGCCGGACCCTCCTCGCTCGTGCCGGCTTCTCCAACGAGGGCCTCAGTGCGATCTTCACCGCCGAGGACGCCGGCCACGGCGACGTCAATCAGCGCATCCGTCTCGCCGAGCAGCTCCTCACCGACGCCGGATACGCCACCCGGGTGGTGCCCCCGCTCCCGATCCGCAGGATCGAGAGGACCTTCGGCGGACGAGACTTGGCCTACCTGCAGTCCCGACTGGTGGAGGCGACCGCCCAGGTCCACCGGGCCACCACGGCGGAGGACGTCACCACGCTGGCGCTCGCGGTGATGGACCCCGAGACCGGTCTGCTGGAGCGGCTCACCGCGCTGCTGGACACCGCCTCCCAGCGGCTGGAGACCCTCACCGACCAGGATCTGTTCTCCAGCTCCGCCATGGCCACCGCCCTGCAGGACGCGAGTACCCAGCTCACCACCGCGGGCTACCGCGTCGCCGAGGCCCAACTGGCACGCCCGGACGAGACCGACGAGCAGTTGCCGGCCTCTGCCGCGCCCCGCGCCGCTGCCGCCCGCACCCGCACAGCACCTCCCGCGCGGCCCGGCGCCCTGACCGGTGCCACCACCGCACCGGTCACCTCCCGCACACCTACGTCGGCCAAGGCTTCCGCTTCCCGCTGACCACGCAGTCCCCGCCGGCTGACCGCCCGCCGGCCAACGGGCCGATCACCCACGTCCCGGGCCTCCGTCCCGCCGTGATCGCCGCCCGCTCCCCGCCCGCTCTGGGCCCCTGCCGCCGCGCGCCCCTGCCCGGCAGGCCGAAATCCCCTGTCAAGGAACCCGCTCCTGCCCGCCTCCCCCAAATCCCCTTCCGCCAGCCCCGGTTCCGATGCCCTCCTCTACGCGCTCATCGGCGCGGGCATCGCCGTCGCCGTCTTCGGCACCTTCGCCTGGCTCGGCGGCAACGCCGCCACCGCTGCGACCACCGACGGCGCCCCGTGGGCCCCGTTCCAGCCGGTCGACGCCGCACTCCACCCCGACCGGACCTTCCCGCACCTCAGCCCGCTCCTGCTGCTGATCAGCACCCGCATCACCCCGGCTCTGCTGTCAATCGCGCTCACCGCCGCCGGCCTGCTGCTGTGGTCCAAGCACCGCCGCAAGCCGACCGGCCTCGCGGGCCGCAGCGAACTGGCACCGCTGCTGCCCGCCGAGATCACCGCCAAGGCCCGGGACCTGCGCCCCAGCCTCTCCAAGGCCAAGCCGCGCGAGATCAACCCCGACGACACCGGCATCCTGCTCGGCGACCTCGCCCCCACCGGACCCGAGGTCCGCTCCAACTGGGAAGACGTCGCGGTCGCCATCATGGCGCCGCGCTCCGGCAAGACGACCAGCATCGCCGTACCGGCGATCCTGCGCGCCCCCGGCCCCGTCCTGCTCACCTCGAACAAGGCGGCCCGCGACGCCTATACGGCGTGCCTGGAGGCCCGCTCCGAGGCCGGCCGGGTGTGGACGATGGATCCGCAGCAGATCGCCCACACCCCGCAGGCGATGTGGTGGGACATCTTGGCCGACGCCAAGGACCTACCGGGCGCGCGACGGCTCGCCGGCCACTTCGTCGCTGCGGCCGTCGACGAGTCGAGCCAGGGCGACTTCTGGTCCACCGCCGCGCAGAACACTTTGTGCGCATTGTTCTTGGCCGCAGGCTGCGACCACCGGCCGATCACGGACGTCCTCAAGTGGCTCGCCGTGCCGTCAGACCGCACCCCGGTCGACCTGCTGCGCGCGCACCAGATGACCGCCATCGCGGACCAGCTCCAGGGCACCGTCTCCGGCGCCGTCGAAACCCGCGACGGAATTTTTGAGACCGCCCGCCAATACGCGGCCTGCCTTCTCGACCCGCAGATCTCCAAGTGGGTCACGCCGAATCCGGACCTGCCCCAGTTCAAGCCGGAGGAGTTCGTCACCCGCAAGGACTCCCTGTTCCTGCTGTCCAAGGACGGCGGCGGCAGCGCCTCTGCTCTGATCGCGGCTGCAGCGGACTCGGTGATGCGCACTGCGGTCATCGAGGCCGAGCGCGCCGGAGGCCGTCTCGACCCGCCGCTCCTCGCCATTCTGGACGAGGCCGCGAATGTGTGCAAAATCGGCGACCTGCCCGACCTGTATTCCCACCTTGGGTCTCGTGGCGTCATCCCGATCACCATTCTCCAGAGCTACCGCCAGGGCCAGAAAGTCTGGGGCGAGGCGGGCATGGACGCAATGTGGAGCGCGGCCACCATCAAACTCGTGGGAAGCGGAATCGACGACGCAGATTTCGCTGACAAACTGTCTCGCCTGGTCGGCGACCACGATGTGGAGACGGTTTCGCATTCCACGTCGGAATCCGGCCGGTCCACCTCGGTCAGCATGCGCCAGGAGCGCATTCTTCCGCCCGACCAGATCCGCGCCCTGAAAAAAGGGTCGGCCCTCCTTTTTGCGACCGGCCTGCGACCCGCACTGCTGACCCTGCGCCCCTGGTACAAGGAGCCGGGCGCCGCCGAGGTCGGTGCGGCCAGCTCCCGGCAGACCGCTCTGATCACCGAGCGGGCGATGGCCAAGGCCGGTGGTGCCGAATGATTTACACCACCGAACCGGCCACTCGAATTCTGTCGCTCGGCGCTGGCGTACAATCCACAACGCTACTCCTTCTGTCGGCGTTGGGTGAGCTTCCGAAACTGGACTACGCCGTTTTCTCGGACACCGGCTGGGAGCCGTCAAAGGTTTACCGGCACCTGGATGAGGTGGAGCGGAAGATCGCCCGGCCGGCCAATATCCCGATTCTGCGAGTGTCGTCCGGAAACATCCGCAAGGATGCTCTCGACCCCGCTCACAGGTTCGCGTCGATGCCGCTCTATATTCTCAACCAGGACGGCAGTCCGGGAATGACTCGGCGGCAATGTACTGGCGAGTATAAAATTAAGCCGATAAAGCGGCAGGTCCGGCAGATCCTGGGGTACCCGCATCCCGCCCGGGTGCCGAACGGCGTGTATGCCGAGCAATGGATCGGCATCAGCACCGATGAATTCCATCGGGCCAAGGACTCCGACGTCCGGTACACTCGCCACACCTTCCCGCTGATCGAGCTCGGCATGTCCCGCGCGGACTGTCTCAAGCTGCTTGCCGAGCACGGATGGGGCGCCACTCCGAAGTCGAGTTGCCTGGGTTGTCCATTTCACGGAAATGCCCAGTGGCGGGAAATCCGCGACACCTCTCCCGAGGAGTGGGCGGACGTCGTGGAGTTCGACGCAGCGATCCGAGCCGGCAACGCCCGCGCCAACGCCGATGGACGGCCGCTGCTCGGGCAGGCGTACCTGCACCGCTCGCGCCTGCCCCTCGACCAGGCCCCGGTTGACAGGCTCACCCGGGCTGAACTCCGGTCCCTGCAGACGCAGTTGGGCCTGGATGAGGACGAGCTGGAGGACGGGCCCGAGAGCGGCTGCTCCCCGTTCAGCTGCCGCGGCGAGGCGGTCGCGTGACCCGCTCTCACCAGGCCGGCGCCCGTCAGCACGTCCGCGCACCTGCACGGCACTCCCGCTGACCACCTCGACCACCCTTCTGTGCAACGGAGTTGACATCATCCGCAACGACCTGGCCTTCCTGCCGATCAGCCGCGCGGACGGTTGCTGGTACCTGGCAGTGGGCTCCGGCCGCCTCCGGATCCGCGACGAGGCCCTCGTCGAGAACCTGGACCGGCTGCGCGACCTGATGGTCCCCGCCCCTCTCCGCGAGGAGGTGGCGCCGCGGTGACACCGGTCAGCCGCGACATGAGCCCGCAGCTGGAGGCCGAGCAGGCGGTGCTCGGCGCGTGCCTGCTCGATCCGTCCCAGGTCGGGCTGCTGGCCGGGTGGCTGGAGCCCCGGCACTTCTACCGTCCGGCCCACGAGGGGTTCTTCGCGATCCTGCTCGCCCAGCACGCCGCCGGCCACCCGGCCCTCGCCCCGGATGCCGGGGACGACCAGAAGCAGGACTGGGCACTGACCGCCATCGCCACCGCCACCTGCGAGGTCCCCGGCGTCACCGCCAGCTACGGCCACACCCTTGTCTCCACCTGCCCCCGGTCCGAGCACGCCGCCAGCTACGGCCGGATGGTGCTGGAGACCGCCGTCCGGAGGGCGCTCGAGGAACACGCCCACCGGCTGCTCGCCGCCGCCGAAAGCGAGTCGGTCGAGGCCACCGTCGAGCTGACCGGCGCCCTGCACGCCGTCATCCAACGGCTCGGCGACGCCTGGGGCACGATCGACCAGCGCTCCCGCCGCCCGCTGCCCACCCCGCCGTCGCCGGGGAACGCCTCCAAGACGATCGAGGCCGCCCGGCAGCACGAACGGGCGCTGCTCTCCAGCTTCCTCAGCACGCCCGGGCGGATCCCCGCAGTAGCTTCCTGGCTCACCGGCGAGGACTTCGTCGACCCCGGCCACCGCGCCGTCTACCTGGCCATGGCCGCGCTCGCGCACCGGCGCGAGCCGCTGGACGAACTGACGGTGCTGTGGGAAGTACAGCGGCGCGGGGCGCTTGCCGTCGGCGTGATCTCCGTGGCCGGAGTCCGGGAGATCTGCTCGGACGGGATGCCCGGCGACCCGGATTACTGGGCGGAGCACGTCCTGCGCGCCGGCCTGCTGCGGGCCGCCGCCACCTCGGCCGGCATCGTCCGGGTGATGGCGCTGGACGCCTCCATCGCCGCCGGTCCGCTACTCGGCTCGGCGGTCCGGGCTCTGGCCCCCGCCGGCCGCGTTCAGGACCGACTGCGCGCCGCGACCGCCACCCCCGCGGAGCGCGGAGGGCCGGTCGTTCTCGGCGCCGCCCTGCGCAAGGGCGCTGCCCTGAGCCGCAGTCCCGCCCCGCCGGCCACCCCGCCCGCGCGTCCCGCCGACCGTGCGGGCGAGCCCGCCGCCCGCCCCCGCCGCTGATCCACGGAGAACCCCCTGCCCACCACCGCCCCCCGCCCCCGCGCCCAGTCCGTGCACCAACTCCACGCGGCAGCCGACACCATCGACTACCTCAAGGACCAACTCCCGCGCGCCTACCGCGAAGAAGGGCTGCCGGGCCTTGAGGAACTGGCCAAGCACACCCGGGCTCTTCGCGACGGCCAGGACGACCTGCTGAACGTCACCGCCGCCCTGCACCACCCCCACGCCCAGAGCGCCGACCGGGCCGTCGTCCGATCCCTGGCCTCGGCGACCGCCCAGCTGGGCGAGGCGCTCGGCGCACTCGGCCGGGCCACCGCCATGGCCGGCCGCCTCTACGAGGTCGACGGCATCGGCGGCCCCCGCGCCGAGGAGGTCCGCGAGCGCGGCTCCCAGCAGCTCAATCTCGCGCTCTCGCGCGCCCGCCTCACCCTCGATGGCGCCTACGAGGACCTGCGCCGCGACGCCCGCTCGCTCGCCGGCCCCTTCTCCGGCGTCCGCCGTCCGGCCCCCAGGGCTGTCGCCGCCACCGCCCGCACCGCCGCCGGTCCGAGCGCCCGCACGGTCACCTCGCTGCCGGCCCTCCCCGGACAGCACACTGCCGTCGCAGGGCGGCGCCGGTGAGGCCGCCCACCGCCGCCGGCCCGTCGACCTTCGGCGGCGCCGTGTCCGGCACCGCCCCGTCCGCCTACCGCAACGACCTGGCGGCGGTCGCCGGGATGCTGCGCGCCCTCGGGCACAACGCCGCCGCGACCCCCTCCGGGCCCGTCCCCGGCATCCCCGACCGCGACGCCCTGCTGGAGCAGTGCCGCCAGGCGACTGCGTTCATCCGGCACTGCGGAGTCTCCGCCGAGCACTACCGCCGCCAGCCGCCGGCGGACAACCCGTCCGCGGCCGTACTGGCCTGCGCCTACGACGCCGCGATGAGCCGCGCCGCCACCGTCCACCGGCACCTGGGCGCCGCCCTCGATCTCTCGATCAAGTGCACGCCCGCCACCCCGGCCAAACCGGGCAGCCCCGCCGCGGAACTGCGCCGTCGCCAGGCCGAACACACCGGCATCGCTCTGGAGACCGCGGACCGGTGCGCGGCCCAGGGAGCCGAGGAGGTTCGCGCGTTCACCGACCGGCTCGCGCCGGTCCCGGCGGAGACTCCCGCCGGTTCCGCACACGCTCCCGCGCCTCCCCTCACCTCGCCTACCAGGAGCCGCCGTTGAGCACCGACCCTCCACTGCCGCCCGTCCCGGCCGGACTACGGCAGGACGATCTCGACACGTTGGGCGACCTGGCCACGCAGCTGGCCGCCTTCGCCGACGCCATCCCCGCGCCGGCCCCACGCGAGCCGCTGCCCGAGGTCAGGGAGTTGGCCTGGCCGATGGTGCGCCTGCACGAGCTGATCGCGGTTCCGCTGGACGAGAGCTTCTTCCGCGTGACGAACACCGCGGGCCCCGACGCCGGGCTCCGCGTCTTCGCCGCCACGACAACGGCCCTCACCCTCGCCCAGGCCGCGCTGGCCCGGGCGGCGAGCCTGCTCGCCGACCCGGCGCCGACGCCCAAGGCGCTGCGCAGCGCCCGCAGCTCTCTCGCGACCGCCCGCGGCACCGTCCGCTCGGCGGCCGAAGCGCTGGGCGAGGCCGTGGACACCGCTTCCGGCCTTCCCGAGGTCACCGCCCTCGCCTCCCGCCGCCGCCCCGTCGTCCCGGCCGGGCACCGCCCACCGGCCGCGGGCGATGCCGAGCGCCGCGTGGACGCGGCGCTTCGCCGCTCGCCGGCCCTGATCCTGCTCTCTCCTCCCGCCTCGCCACCCGCACCGCCGGCCCGCACCGGCACTCCGTCGGCGACGGTCGTACCGCTGCGGCGGACCTGACACCCGCGTCGGCCCCGCCCGAGTTCCGACTACGGCCTCATCCGACGACGCACCGAACCTGCTGGCCCTCCCCGGCAGCTCCCGAACCGATGGAGTCCCCACGCCCACCGCCCGTCCCACCTCCGAGGTCAAGGCATACCAGCGGCACCTGCGCGCCGTCGCGCAGCAGGCCGAGGCCCTCGCCGCGAAGCTGCCCACCGCCCGCGCCGCTTCCGGCGCCGGCGTGCCAGACGCCCGCGACGTCGCCGGGCACCTGCGCGCGATGCAGGAACTGCAGACCAGCGCGGTCGCCGCGGCCGAGTTCTCCGACCAGTTCCCGGCGCATCCCACCACCATGACGGCCGCCCGGCTCACCGCGCTGTCGCTGGCCCGAGCTCACGGCCGCGTCACCGAGGCCACCCGGCACCTGTCCTACCTGCTCCAGCACGCCGTGAGCGCCGACGTCTGGGCTCTGCCCGACGCCCAGCCGGTCGACCCCGCCGCCGTCTACGGTGCCGCCTCCACCGAACTGCGCCGGACCGCAGGGCAGTTGCGTATCGATGCCGACCACCTCGCCTCCGCCGGCGTCTCCGCCGTCCCGGCCAAGCCCCGCCGGTCCGCCGCGCTCAGCGTCACCCAGCGCCTTCGCCGCGTCCTGCCCGGCCGCCGCACCGGCCCCCTCCCGATCGCCGCACTGCCCCGCAGCAGCGCCCCCGCTCCCCGCCGCTGACCCCAAGGACCCACCCTGACCACCACTGTCTCCGCCGACCGCCAAGCCCAGTGGCTACTCGGCACCGCCGCTGACCTGCACTACTTCAGCGAAGAGCTGTTCAGCATCTACTGCCACCGCGATCCGCTCCCCGACCGCCTCGGCACTGTCCTGGACTCCATGACCGAAGTACAGAAGAGGCTGCTGGCAAATGCCGTCGACGAGGTCGACGACGCCCCCGCCGAGTCCACCAGGCCCGAGGACATCGCCTGGCGGCGCTGCTCGCTCGGCTACGCCTACGCCGGGCTGCTGACCGCGAAGGCGATCCTGCGCGCCCAGCCCGCCCTGGTCGCCGTCACGCTCAAGCGGATCAGCCCCGAGGCCGACCGGCGGCCGCACCGCACCGCCTACTTCAAGTCCCTGTCGTCCTCCCGGGGAGTCCTCGAAGAGGCGGGCTGGAAGATCAAGGAGGTCGCGGCGGACCTGACCGGCCCGGAGCCGGACTTCCTCACCCTCACCGGCGAAGAGGCAATCGTCCTCACCCGCTCCGCTTCCCTGTACCAGCGGCCGGCCAAGCGCGTCACCGCGAAGAACGCCGCCGGCCCCGGCGCCGCCGTACAGGTCTCGCCGCCCGCCGTGCGCGCCTCGACCGCCCGCAGCGGGGCCCGCCGATGACGCCGCCGGGCGGCGGGTGGCCGCGTATCGGCAGCATGTGCTCCGGCTATGGCGGCCTGGACCTGGGCGTCCAGGCCGTCCTCGGCGGAAGCGTGGCGTGGCATGCCGAGATGAACCCCAACGCCGCCTCGATCCTCGCCCATCACTGGCCTAGAGACGCCAAATCACGGCGACATAACCGCAGTTGACTGGAGCAGCGTCGAGCCGATCGACGTCCTCACGGCAGGCTTCCCCTGCCAGGACCTGAGCGTCGCCGGCCGCAGGGCCGGTCTGATGGAGGGCACCCGCTCCGGACTGTGGCTGACCATCGCCCGCGCGATCGACGTCCTCAAGCCGAAATTGGTGATCATTGAAAACGTCCGCGGAATCCTCAGCGCAGCCGCTGCCTCGCCAGCCGATGGCGACTTGGAGTGCGGCTGGTGCGATCTGGGAGACGGCGGAAGTGAGCCTGCTCTGCGGGCACTCGGCGCGGTTCTCGGAGACCTGGCCGACCTCGGGATGGATGCGCGGTGGACGGTGCTACCCGCAGCCGCCGTCGGCGCCCCCCACCGCAGGGAGCGGCTGTTCCTCGTCGCCTGGCCTTCCGACGCCGAAGGCCCGCGATGCGAAGGGGCCGGATGCGAAGCGGGAGGACCTGGGGCATGCGGTCACCCTGCTGAAGACCCCGACCAGCAATTTGGGCGTGATCGGCGGGAGTCAGCACCCGGACAGGCGGCGCCAGGGCGGCCACGGGCCGAACTTGAGCGACGAGGTGGAGCACCTGCTGTTCCCGACCCCGAAAGCCTCCGACGGGACGCACGGCGGGCCCAACAGCCGTGGCAGCAAGGGCGATCTGACCTTGCCGTCGGCGGCGGCCCAGCTGCTGCCGACGCCGAGGGCCTCGGACACCAGGACACCCGGACGGAATCCCGGAGCGAGGTTCCGGTCGCCGCTGTCGGCGGTGGTGCTGCCGATCTGGGAGCAGGACAGCTCGGACTGAACCGGTGGGGCCCGTACGGGCCGGCCATCGCCCGGTGGGAGCGCGTCACCCGGCCCGCCCCGGAGCCGACCGACGAGCGGGGCCGGCTCGCCCCCGCCTTCGTCGAGTGGATCATGGGCGTGGATGAGGGCCACGTCACAGCCGTTCCGGGTCTGTCTCGCTCCGCCCAGCTGACCGCACTGGGCAACGGTGTTGTTCCCCAACAGGCCAGCTCTGCCTTGCAGTTGCTCGGCGTGGCCGATCTACTCGCTGCCGCCCGCCGGTGCGGGCGGCAGTGAGCGGAGGGGGCTTATACACCAAGTCCGGCCCGATACGTCGGGCCGCCGAGCGCAGATCCTCGTGTCATCACCCGCCGACGAGAGGCACCCGCCCCTTTGACCACCCCCGAGCCCGACCCCACGTCCGCGCCGGACGGCTACAACAACTCCCAGATCGACGTGCTGACCGCGAAGTTGTCTGCTCTCGCGGCGGGATTCGACCTGCAGGCCGAGCAGCTGGCCAGCATGACCACCGCCCTTCCCCCGGAGGACGGCGACGATCTGGACGCCATCGGCGGCGCAGAGCCGCTGTTCATCCTCGCCTTCGACGACCCGCAGTACGACCAGGAACTGGAGTTGATGACCCCATGGGTAGACGAGATCTGGACCAAGATCTACGGCCCCGAGACCACCGCCGGCAAGCCCTGGTGCCCGCGCTGGAAGGAGCACCCCGAGGCCGTCGCCCGGCTGCACGCCGTCTGGCTGTCCTGGCAGGCCGCCCTCGACCCCGAATCGGGAGCGGCCGGCCCCAGCTCCTGGCAGCGCGACCACCTCGAACCCGCGCTCATGAAGCTCCGGTCCGCCGACGGGCCGTTCGCCGCTTGCACCAGCAGCGGTGGCCACATCAGCCACCGGGTGCTGCCGCACCCCGCGCTGACCGACACCACCCCTGCCGACCGCCCCCTCACCTGACCGAAAGAGCCGACCCTTGCCCGACTTCAACCTGCCCGGATGGCGTCCCGCGGACGCCGCCTCCGCCGAGGCCCAGGTGCAGTTCCTCGCCGCGGAGGATGCGTACGAGCTGCTGACTGAGGTCAACCACGACCACGACGGCAGCAGCGACGACTTCCTCCTCTTCGAGGACGTCTCCGGCTACGCCGCGGTCACCGCTCACCTGCACTACGACGAGGACGGCGAGACGTTCACCCTCGCCACCGCGAACTTGCCCACCTTCGCCCTGGCCGCGGCGTGGCTCGTCCAGCGCGGTGCGGAGAGCGACGCCTTCCTCAACCGGTCCGGCCACCCCGGCTCCCCGGCCGACGCCCGCAGCGCCTCGGCCGCCGCCCGCCTGCTGGAGTCCGGCTCCCGCTACCGGCTCGTCGACCACGGCGCCGAGCCCGGCGAGACCTGGGCGATGCTGCGCGACGGCAGCGCCGCCGGAGCCGAGCGACCCTTCCTGCTGCACCTGGAGACCGTCGACCCGGACCGCGGGTACAAGCTGCGCGAGGGCTCGTTCAGTTCGCCGCAGGAGGCCCAGCAGTGGCTGGAGAACCGGCGAACGTCGCTGCCTCCGGTCGCCGACGGAGACGTCGCCGTCGTGGTCAGCCCGCAGGCCAACGCCGCGCGCACCCGCACCTCGTCCGGCCAGCGCCGGACGGCCGCTGCGGAACTCGCCCCCGCGCTCACCGCCACGGCGGCGACCACTGCTCGAAGGGCCGCGCGGTGACTACGATCACCCGGCCGCTCGCCGCCTTCAGCTCCCACCCCGAGGCTCTGGACGACCTTCTGTCCGTACCGCAGCACGTGCGGATGCTCGCCCTGAGCTACCTCGGCCGGCTGGTGCGCGCAGAGGTCCGCGGCCCCTTCCTCGAAGAGCAAGGCGAGCGCGACCTGCGCGGCGCCAGGAAGCTCTACCTCGACGAGGCGCTGGACTACCGGCTCGTCTACGTGGAACGCCGCGCACCCCACAACCCTCGCCATCTGCAGGGCATCCACCTGGTCGCCGTCGGCGAGCGCCGGGGGGTCGCGGTCTACGAGACCGCGGCCCGCCGCCTGCGGCAGGCCGCCAGCCACGAGGTGAAGCGCGGGATGCCGACCCGCTTCCAGGCCGCCCTCGCCGCCTCCACCCGGACCTCCCCGGCCCAGTCCGCCGCCTCGGTCTCCGCACCGGCCGGGGTGTCGCCAGCCGTCGCCCTCTCACCGCCCGCCCGCCCGCGCTGACGTCGCCCAACTGCCCAACCGCACGCCTGAATCGGAGATCAACCAGTGTCGACCGCCACCGCCCCCACGCCCGTCACGTCGCAGTCCTCCACCAGCGCCGTCCAGCGGGCCGCCGAGCTCCTCTCCATCCGGTGGGCCACCCGGATCGTCCACGCGCTGCGGCAGGGTACGGCAAGCAGCGGCAACCTCCTGGAGGCCGACCCGATGATCCCGGTGAGCAGCGCGTACTCGGTCGTCCGCGCGCTCGCCGGGGCCGGTGTCGTCACGCGGATCCCGACCGGCGCGTCCCGGTTCGACGTCGCGCTGACTGCGAAGGGCCAGGCGCTGGCGCCCGTGCACGCCTCCGCCCTTGCCTGGGCCCAGCGCTACCCCCGTCCGGGTGTGGCGGGCGAGCAGGCGCCCGAGATGATCGAGGAGGTTCTGGGCCTGCTGGCCAGCTCCCACGCCGTCCCGCTGCTGAGCGAGCTGGCCGGCAGCGACCCTATGGCCTACCCGCAGCTGGTCACCTCGCTCAATGCCCGTGACAAAGCGGCGGCGTACCAGCGACTGCTCTCTCTGGAGGAGCGCGGGCTCGTGGCCCGCAGCGGCACCCGCCGCGTCTACCGGTGGAGCGCCACCGAGGCGGGACTGGCGATCGGCCGGGTGTACAGCGACCTGTCGACTTGGACCTCCGCCGCTCACCACCCGGCCGCGTCGGCCCGGCCCGGCACCGCGCTGGCCGCTGCCGGCACCAGTGCGGTCGTCATGAAGAGCCCGGCGCAGGGCGAGCTGTTCTCCTCGCCGCAGGGCGCCGAGCGGCCGGTCAGTGCCCGGGCGGCGGCGGCCGACCTGCGCACCATCACCCTTCACATCTCCTTCTCGCACGCCCCGGCTCCGCAGCCGCCTGCTCCGCTGCTCGTCGCCGCCTCGGCTCACCGCCGCTGACGAGCCCCGCCCGACCGGGCTGCCGATCCCACCCGAGGTCCATGATCACGTCTTCCCCGTCCTCCGTTCCTACGATCAGCACGTCCACCCCTGCCGGCGGTGGCAGCTCTCAGCCGGTCCCTCCGGCAGGTGCTGGCCGGTCCCGGGAGCGGTCCGTTCTGCAGACCCCGCACGTCGCTCCGCTGCTGGTGGGCACCCTGGTGGGCCGCTTGCCGGCGGCGATGGCTCCGATCGCCATCCTCCTGGCGGCCCGGGCCGATCACGCCTCCACCGCGCTCGGTGCCGTCCTGGCTGCCTTGTACGCGGTGGCCGGGGCGGTGGGTCAGCCGCTGCTCGGCCGGGTGGTCGACCGCTCGACCCTGGCCGCCGTCGCCGTGCCCGCCGCAGCGGTCGCGGGTGGAGCGTTCACCGCTCTGGCCTTCGTGGACTGTGCCGCACAGCCGCTGGCCGCCAGCGTGCTGTCGGTCGTCGCGGGTCTGGCAACGCCACCGCTGGAGGCCGGGCTCAGGGCGATGTGGACCCGGTTGGTCGAACCGCGCCACCACCACAAGGTTTTCGCCCTCGACTCCGCCTCCCAGGAGGTGGTGTTCGTCGCCGGACCGCTACTGGCCACCGCCGTGTGCCTGCTCGCATCGCCCGACTTGGCGCTGGTCGCCTGCGCGGTGGCCTGCAGCGCGGGTACCCTGGCCGTCGCCGCCCGCCCTCCGGCCCGCTTCCGGTCCGTAGCACGCGCGGTCCACTGGCTCGGTCCGCTGCGCTCGACCGGTCTGCTGGTCCTGCTCGCGGCCTCGGTGTTCTTCGGGGTGACGCTCGGCTCGTTCACCGTCCTGGCGCTGTCCTACGCCGACCGGCACCACGAAGGGTGGCTCGCCGGCGTGCTCCCAGCCGCTCTGTCGCTCGGCAGCCTCGTCGGCGGCGCCGCGTGGGCCCGGCTCAAGCGCCCGTGGCCACCCAACCGGGCCCTGCCCGCAGTCGGCGGCGCGTACGCCGCCGCCTTCGCCGTCCTGCTGCTGCCCGCCCCGCCGTGGCTGATGATCACGGCAAGCGTCCTGCCAGGGCTGTTCCTCGCTCCGTGGCTCGCCGCCGCCTTCGTGGCCTGCGACGCACTGGCTCCCCGCGACACCGCCACCGAGGCCGCCGCCTGGCTGATCGCGGTGATCGGTCTCGGGCAGGCCGCGGGCACCGCCGTCGCCGGCCAACTCTCCACCTCCGGCCACGCCGCCACGGCCGCCGTTCCCTTGATGGGCGCGGCTGTGGCCGCTGCCGTCCTCGGTATAGGGCGACGTCGGCTCACCCTTCCCTGATCTCACCCCTTTTCTTCTTGGAGCTGGACTTCTTGCACAACCGCACCAAGGCGGCCAAGCCCGCGCCGATCACCATCGTCTGGGACTGGAACGGGACGCTTCGCAACGACCTAGGCGACCACGTCGCCGCCCTCAACGCCACGGTTCCCGGCTTGGGCGGCGAGCCGATCAGTGTGGAGACCTACCAGGCGCTGCACCGGATGCCGATCCGCAGTTTCTACGGCGACCTGCTCGGCCGCCGGCTCGGCGACGAGGAGTGGCACTCCGCCGACGAGGCGTTCCTTGCCGAGCTCGCCCGGCGACCGGTCCGGCTCCAGCAGGGTGCCCGGCAGCTGATGATGGGCCTGCGGGCCCGGGGCGTACGTCAGAGCCTGCTGTCGCTCGCGCCGCACGAGCGGCTCGTCCGCGAGGTGGAGTCGGTCGGCATCACCGGGCTGCTGGAGCGGGTCGACGGCCGGCCGGGGCCGTCGGTCCCGAGCAAGGCGCCCGCCATGATCACGCACCTCCAGGCCCTCGGGCCGGAGGTGGACCCGGCCCGCACCCTGGTGATCGGGGACAGCGTGGACGATGCCGTTGCCGCACACGCCGTCGGGGCCGTCCCGGTGCTGCACACCGCAGGACTGCACAGCGCGAAGCGCCTGGCCACGGCCGGCGTCCCGCTGGTGGACACCATCCAGGAGGCCGTCGCCACCGGCATCGCCATCATCACCTCGCGGCAGCTGGCCGCGGCGTGAGCGCGGACAGCGGACGCCCGATCGCCGCGTGGAGGCCCCGGGAACCCGGCAACACCGACCTGGGCAGCCGGACGGTGTGGTCCGAGCTCCAGGTCGAGCGGGTCCGCGACCTGCCCGGACACCGCACAGCGACCCTCCACGGCGCGGTCGCCGACCAGGTCGCCTCCACCGCCGTCAAGCTCGACGACGTACAGACCCGGCTGGTCGCTCTCGCCGCCTCTCTGCGCAACGACCTCCAGCGCATCGAGGCCGGCCACGACACCACCATGCCCGTCACCAACGGCATCCTGCGCAACAGTGCTCTCGACATCGACCTCCTGGTCACCCGCCGCACCGAACTGCACCGCTCGCTCACCGCGCTGATCGGCATCTACAAGGAGCTGCCCGCCTTCGTCCCGCCCCCGGCCCCGGCATCGACGGCGAAGAGGGCACCAGCGGCCAGCCGGCTGCCGCCGCGGCAGGAGGAGGCGTTGCGGCTGATCGGCTCGTCCGCCGTCACCATCTTCAAGGGCGTGCGCGGGTCGGTCAGGGTCGTGGCCGGCGGGGCCGACGTCAAGGTCGCCACCGTCGATGCCCTGATCGGCAAGGGCCTGGTGGACCACTACGCCCGCAAGGACCTGTTCCAGGGCCACAATCTGGCCCTCACCCCCGAGGGGCAGACCCGGTACGAGGCGCTGCAACGGCCCACCGCCCGCTCGGCCGCCGCCCGCACCCGGCCGGTCGCCCTGCCCACCGCCCCGGAGGCGGCCCCCGCAGTCAGCGTCGCCGTGTCCTCGCCGACTGCCCGCTCCCGAAGCTGACCGGCCCCTCGACTCCAGGCCCGCCCGTCGGGCCCGCCTCAGACCTCAACTCAGGAGAAACCATCGGTAGCTGGGACACCGGCCCGTTCCACAACGACGCCGCCGTCGGCACCGCCGAACGCTTCGACAGCCTCTTCGACAGCGAGCTGCCGCCGTGGCTCCACCGCCTCTTCGATGTCGCGGTCTGCATGCCGGAGGGCCCGCTCGACACCGACATGGCCCAGGAGGTCATCGCCGCCGCGGCCGTCATCGCCTCACAGTGCCCGGGCGGAGAGGCCATCAACCTCAACAGCGGTCCGCGCGAGCCGGTCCCGCCTCTGCCGACGGACCTCCGGCCGAAGGCGGTCGCCGCCCTCGACCGCGTTCTCGCCCACGCCGACGCCGAGGTGGACCGCTGGTACGTCCGGGAGCGAGGCGAGCAGTGGCTCGGCAACGTGCAACGGATCCGCCTCATCCTGGCGGGCCCGGCGTCCAGCCGTGAGCCTGCGTCACCGCGGCGGCAGCGGCAGGTGTTCGCCGGCCTGCAGCTCCTCCAGGTCCGGTTCGGCGTCGAGGACGCCTTGGACCTGCACGCGAGGCAACCCGAGGATTCGCCGGCGCACGCTCTGGCCGCGCTGCTGGAGCTCCGGTCGTACGAGGTGGACGCGCTCGACCGGGAGTTGCGTGCGACGGCCTCCCGGGCGGGCGAGACGCTCGCGCAGGTCGCCGGGGGAAACCACGCCGGCGTCCAGACCAACGGCGTCCTGCGCTTCACCGGTGTCGAACTGGAGACCCTCGGGGCCCGCTTCGCTCTCGCCAGCCGGGACCTGCAGGACCTGGCCAACCGGTACGAGTACGCCGTCAACGCCGAGACAGACCAGGCCAGTGCCGCCCGAACTGCGGCTGCCCGGACCCGGACCACGCCCCACATCGCTGCCGAAGCGGGCCCGCCGCCGGCAACAGCCGCACCGCCCACCACCGGATTCCCCTCCCACTGCCGCTGACGCGAGAAGGACACCGCCCATCACCACCCTCGAAACCCTCGAAGACACCCGCTTCGACGTCGACGACCTCCGACCCGTCACCGCCGACGACGAGTCGAGGCTCGACCACCTCTGCCTCAGCCTGGACATGTACACCTCCCTGGCGGTCCAGCACGCGACGAGTCCGCACGCCGAGCTCCTCCGTGACAGCTTCTATGTCGTGCACGACGGCACCATGACCTGGCACGACGTCCCCGGCCTGGCCCAGTACGCGGCCATCCACGTCCAACGCAACCTCGGGGACGGCACATACCGCTTCGACTACAGCCGCCACCCCATCGCCTCTCTCGCGCAGAACTGGCTTGCGGGCCGCGGCGCCGACCCGGAGCAGCTCACCGTGGAGGTCGAGGACCCGATGAGCACCGACCAGGCCACCCGGGGCCTGGAAGGCTTCCTGGCCGCGTCGGGAGACCGCTTCCGGCTCGTGGACGACTACACCCACGACAGCCCGGACTTCTACAAGACCTGGATCATCGCCACCGACGTCCGGCCCGATCCGGGGCAGCAGCCGATCCGCGTCTTCTACGAGGACGTCGACACGGCGACTCACTCGTACACCCTGCGCCAGGGCGGCTTCGCCACCGTCGAGGCCGCCCGGAGCTGGGTCGACCGGCTGGGGCATCCGGAGAATCCGCTGCCGCCGCTAACCGGTGCCCCCAGCGCCCGCGCCGCCGGCGCCGGGGCGCACAGCTCGGTCGCGGTCACCGTGTCGGCCCCCACCGCTCCGGTGCCCGCTACGGCCGAGGGCCGCCCCAATCGACCGCAACGCCGCTGACCCCCCCTCACTCCCTGGAAGGACCGCGTATCGCCTCGCCCGACAGCACCCAGTCGCCGGCCGCCGCCGGGCCGCAGCGACGACCGCGCACGACGGCGCGCCGCAGCGTGCAGACAACGGTGCGGTTCACCCCCGCCGCCATCGCCGCCATCGGCGAGCGCGCCGCCGCCGAGCGCCTCACGATCGCCGGGTTCATCGGCAACGCCGCCCTGGCCGCCACCCAGTGCGGCGATCCGCTCCACCGGCCCGACCGCGATCCGCGACGCCCGCTCGTCGAAGCCCTCGACCGCGTGGCGGGCGAGCTGAACGCCGCCGTCGCCACCGTCCGCGGCTCGGGCGACGGGCCGGGCCGGGAGGCTGCGCTCGCGATCCTGCCGGTCCTCGCCGAGCGGACGTACACCGTCCTGGACACCGTGCTGGAGGCGTCGTGATCCCCGACGTCTCCCGGGGCAACGGCATCCGCCCGCTGCTGGCCTACCTCTACGGCCCCGGTCGGCGCGAGGAACACGAGGACCCGCACCTCATCGCCGCGTGGGACCTGCACGGCGCCCCCGACCCGGGACGCCATCCGCGCGGGAGCGTCGGCTGGCTCGCGGACCGCCTCGACCAGCACGCCCAGTTGCGCGCCGCCGAGCTGGGGGCGATGCCGCCGAACCGGGTGTGGCACTGCTCCGTCCGCGCCGCACCGGAGGACCCCTTCCTCAGCGACGAGCAGTGGGCCCAGGTGGCCCACCGGGTCGTACGCGCCACCGGCCTCGAGCCGCAGGAGGGCCCCGGCTGCCGGTGGGTGGCGGTGCGCCACGCCGTCCACCACATCCACCTCGCCGCCGTCACCGTCCTGCCCTCCGGCGCCCGGCCCGGCATGCACCGCGACGCGATGCGGGCGCAGGCCGAGTGCCGGGCCATCGAGGCCGAGTGGGGGTTGCGCCGTGTCGGGATCGGCGAGCGGACCAGCACGAGCTACCCGACCAGCGCCGAGATCATCAAGGCGGAGCGGCACGGTTGGAGCGAGCCCTCCCGCGTGTGGCTGCAGCGGCAGATGCAGCTGGCGCTGTCCGAGGCGGCCGACCTCGACGGCTACTTCGCCGCGCTGGCCGAGCGCGGGGTCATCGTCCGCATCCGGCGCGGCGAGGACGCCGCCGCCTCCGGCTACAGCATGGCCCGCCCCGGTGACGTCGGCGCCGGAGGGCAGACCGTGCACTTCGCCGCCGGTCGCCTCGACTCCGCGATGACCCTGCCCCGCGTCCTGCAGCACCTGTCCACGAAGAAGTCCACCGAAGGAATCCGATCATGACCAGTCCTCAGAACCCCCTGGTGGACTTCGCGCACGCCTTGGCCGAACGGCTCCCGGACCAGTGGGAGGCCACCGAGCTGGACCTGCGCGGCGACGCCGAGCTTCGCCACCACTTCTACTACCGCGTGTGGGACCGCTCCCGTGCCCAGGAGCTGGGGCTGGACCGCGACACCATGGCGGAAATTGCCGTGCTCGACGGCCCCGACGGACGCCGGCTCCTGGTGCTGCCCGCCGCCGAAGCGGGCCGGTTCTTCCTGATCTGCCCCCTCATCGCCTTCGACGTGCCTGTGTACACCAGCACCTCCCCGCTCAGCTCCGTCGTCGTTCCCGCCGACCCGGCGACGGCCGCCGACGAACTCGCCGGCTCGCTGCTGCCCGTCTACGAGAGCGAGCTGCGGGCCATGCTCGACCATGTCGTCGGCGTCCTGGACGCTACCGAGGCGAGCATCGCCGCGTGCCTGGCCGCCGAGGCCGAGCACTCCGGCGACCCTGAACTGGCCCAGGAGCTGTACGAGATGAGGGGGGTGCGCTGGCTCTCCCACCCGCAGGACACCGATCTGCTGCACTGTGCCGCCGAAGACGTACTGGCCGCTCTGGGCCTGCTGCTGGGCCACCGCGGGCCGCTGTCCGAAGCCCTGGTCGGCGTCACCACCCACGTCCGGATCTACTGCGAGGTGCACGACAGCTGCGAGGCGCTGATCGAGGCCGAGGTGATCGGCCGGATCCTCACCGCCGCCGGTCTGGCCGACACCGGCAGCAGCATATTCGATCCGGCGATCAAGGCGAAGATCGCCACAATCGACGCCCTCCCGATCGAGCAGCAGCGGGCCCTGGTACGGGCCGCCGCCGCGACCTACACCCGGCGAACCGACGCCGGCTGACCCGATCAGAAAGACCGCCTGTTGTACATCGCCTCCTTCCACGACGCCCGCGACGAACTGGACCTCGACGAGTTCGACGCGACCGACCCCGAGTCCGCCCGGACCATCAACCGGCTGTTCGACTACGAGAGTTCGCTGTGGATCATCGCGAAGCAGTGGGCGTCGGACACCTTGCGCCGCCCAGGGGCGCGGCTGCACGACTACTTCCTCCTGCTCGACTCGTACGCCGCCTACAACGAGCGGCCCGGGGCGCCGCAGATCGTCGCCGCCCACTTCGACCGCGACCCGGACACCCGCACCGTCCGGGCCACCATGACGTCGCACGCGCTGATCCCGTTCGCGCAGAACTGGCTGGTGGGCCGCGGAGCGGACCCGGCCAAGGTCTTGGAGCCGGAGGGCTGGAGCGACCCGCTGGATACCGAGACCGGACAGCTGGAGGACTTCCTGCGCGGCAGCGGCGAGCGGTTCGAGATCCACGGCTCCTTCAGCCGCCACGAACCGCCGTACGAGACCTGGGTGATCGCCACCGACAACGAGCAGCCTCCCAGCCCGGCGCAGGTCTTCTTCTGGCGGCTGCCCGACGAGAGGAGCCCCGCCTACACGGTTCGCCGCGGGCAGTTCGACAACCTCGACGCCGCGTACGAGTGGACCCGGGACACCGCCACGCCCCTTCCGGCCGCCGCCCGCGCCCAAGCGGCCCGGCTTCGCGCCGCACCGATCCAGCCCTCACCCGCACAGGCCCCGGCGCCGCCGTCAACCTCCCCCAACACCCGCCGCCCCCAAGGCCGCTGAGGCCGCCCTCACCCCACTCTGGAGCTCTGGCCCTTGCCCGACACCTACCTGCCGCACCACGATCCCGACGTCGAGACCCTGGTCCGCCCCCGCTACCTCGCCGGCCCCGGCGACCGGGAGTCCGTCGCCACCGCCTTCGCACCCCTACGCGGGTCACGGTGGCGAGTCACGGCCATCGGTCCGTACCTCACCGAGATGATCGCCACCAGCCCGTGCCACCGCATCCGCGTCGGATACCGGCCCGACCAGGAGCAGGCGTGGCAGGTCGCCGCGGCCCTGGACCCGTTCGCCGTCCCCGCCTGGCGCGGCGGATTCAGCCGGGCCACCCCGCCGGAGATCATCGAGGCGTTCCTCGGCCAGCTGGCCGACTCCCTCCACTACGACGGGGTCGACGACAGCACGGGTACCTTCGTGTCGCTGGAGGGAACGCTCGCAGACGCCAATGAGGCTCTCTCCGAGGCAGGTTGGCCGACGTCCCGCTCCGACGGCCACTGGCTGACCAGGTCGGGCGACGGCGCGGTCGAGTACGACGTCGCACCGCTCGTCGACCCGGCGGTCGAGCTGGCGGCCGACGTGCAGCGCGGCTTCTCCTGGCGCATCTCCCCGAGCGATCCGGACGTGGGCTGGAGTGCTGCCTTCAGCTCGTGTACGCCGCTGCACCTGATCGCCGCGGTGAACGGCGCCGTCGCCGACAGCAGCCCGGTCGTCCGCGCCACTGACGACCTGCCGCATCGGGTGGTCGCCCGGGCTCTCGCCGAGCAGGCCGAGGTCGGCCGGAGCGCTGCCGAAGCCCGTACAGCGCTGCCGACCGCCGTCGAACTCCTCGCCGATGGCGACGGCTTGGATGCGGCGGTCGCCGTGAGTCCGCTGTACCTGGCCGGGCCCGGCACGGTCGAGCGGGCGGTGGCATCCCTGACGGGCCAGGCCGGCTGGAGGTCCGTGGCCATCCGGAGCGGACGGCTGTGGGAGAGCGACTGCCAGACCGTCCGCGTCACGTACCTTCCCGAGCGGACCCGGGACGCCTGGCAGATCACCGCGCTGGCTGGCCCGCTGGGCATGCCCACCTGGAGGGCCACCTTCAGCTACAAGACGCCGGCCGAGGTCATCGGCGAGGTGACCCGGCTCGTCGCCGAGACCGGCAACAACGCGATGGCTGGCACCGAGTACACCTCACCCTTCCAGCTGGACCAGCGCGGCTGGACGAGTCTCACCGCCGGCGTGTGGACCGTGTTCAGCGCGCCGGACCCGAAGGTCAAACTCCAGCACAACTCCGCCGAGTTCGGCCGCTACGAGGAGCTGGAGGGCCAGGCCCCTCCCTCCTGGACACTCACTACGGGCATCGACGACCGGTTCTGCGCCTGGTCTGCCGACTTCACCAGCGGTACACCGTCGTACCTGGTCACCGCTGCGGCTCTGACCGCCGTCGACCCGGCCCCGGTGATACGGGCCCGCCGGTCACTGCCCGAGACGCATCTGCCGTTCCTGCAGGTCGTCTCGCCGGGCACCGGCCGCGCCGACGCCGCCCGCTCGGGCGCCGCACCGGCCTCCCGTGCCGCGCTGCCCGATCCGGTCGGCCCGTTGCGGACTACCACCGTGGAGCGGGGGCGGCTGCGGTGAGGGACGACCGCGTCCTGGAGGCGTTCACCGAAGCGGTGGTCGGCCGACTTCCAGGTACCTGACGGCCGGAGCTGGCGGACGTGCGCCGTCGGCGGCCCTGACCGAGGTGTACGAGCGGGTCTGGGACCTCGGGATCACCCACTGGGCCCTGCTGGAGTTCGTCAACGACCGTCTCGGGATGCTGCGTGACGGCCAGGGCCGGGAGTTGGTCGTGGTCCCCCGTCCCTTCCGCACAGGCCGCTACCTGATCGCGCCGCTGGTCCCGGCCGGCACGGACCCCGCCGCGGTGGAGGACCTGACGCCGTTTGGTCTCACCGTCAGCAGGTCACCGGCCCGGGCGGCCGAGACGGTCCGCCGCCGACTCCTGCCCCGGCTCGACTACGCCCTGCTGCTGGCCGAGGAGCGCGGGGTCCATCCCGGACCGCCTTCCGACGACGGGCGCCGCCGGGTCCACGCGGCCACCGCCCGGACGAGCGTGTCGGCAGGCACCTCGCCGGCCGTCGTCTACTCCGCTGGTCCCCTGCGTCCAGCCACCCCGATTGCGGGCCGAGGCCGAGTCCCGGCCCCCTGACCGAACGAGATTTGTGCCCACTGCTTCCCCTGTCTCCGCCGACCCGCTCCTCTCCGTCCGGCCCGCCCACCTCGCCGGGCCCGGCGAGGTGGACCTGCCGTCGCTCCTCACCGCCGAGCACGGCTGGTTCCGCCCCTACAACTCGCCCACCCACGTCGTCCTCGTGAGCGATACCAGCGGCATCGCCCTCTCCAACGGACCAGGCCCGACCCCTCTGTCCCTGAACGGGATCGGCTGGTCGGTCGGCTTCTGCCACCAGGTGCCGGCCGAGATCACCCGGGCCCTGCTCGACGAGGCCGCCGCCGGCATCCGCCACGCCCCGGACCTCTTCGCCGGTACGGGCCGCCTCGTCGGTCACCACGCCCGCGCGGCGCTGCTCGCGGCCGGCTGGTCCGGCCACCAGCGGGACGGCTACGAGCTGGTCTCCGCGCCCGACCGCCACGCAGCCCTCTCCTTCCCGCTGCAGGCACCCGGCAGCGAGGTGATGCTGACCGGCGCCGCCGAGAAGGGCACGTGGACGGTGCGGTTCGGCGCGACCGCCCCCGAGCCGCTGCTGACCGCCGCGACCGCCGCCCTTCTGGCCCCGGTCGTCCGCCGGGCCGGGCAGCTCCCGGCGCGGCACCGGAACCTGCTGACCACCCAGACGCTCGCCGAACGTCCGCCGCGCACCGGACGGTCCGGTGCGGCTCGCGCCCGGAGCACCGCGGCCCGGCCGGTGTCCACCGCGTTGCCGCTGTCCGACCGGCCGCGCACCGGCAGCAGCGCGTCCGTGCCGGCTCCGCGGCGCCGCCCGTCCTGACCCCGCCCCTCTCGCTCCTGGAGACCTCGCTGCCTGCCGATCCCGACACCGACGACCTGGTCGCCGTCCGCCCGCTGGAACTCGCCGGCCCCGGCACGGCGCCGTTCGACCTTCTGCGCCACCTCGCTGCCGAGTACCAGTGGCGAGTGGTCTCCGACGGCGAGAACCCGCAGTTGGAGAGCCCCTGCGGACGGCTGCGGCTGCAGCACGGCGACTTCCTGTCCGGCAACCTCCTGCTGGCCGACAACTGGATGCTCACCGCCCGCGAGTCCCCGTCCGCAGAGTGGCTGTGGTGGGCGTGCTTCAGCCCTCAGACACCGCACGAACTCACTTACGGCTTCGTACTGGAGACCGCCCGGCGCCTGGGCAGCGAGCCCGACAGCGTCCTGGTGCGCCGGGACGTGGCCGACGACGCGGGAGAGCTGCTCGCCGATGCCGGCTGGCAGGAGATCGAACACCCTCTCCCCGGCGTTCGCATGATCACCCCCACCGGCAACACCGGCGCGGCCCACACCTTCGAACTTCCCGAGCGGGCCCTGTCGTTCAGCATGAACAACACCAGTTCCGAACTGGCCTGGTCGATCTCCATGTCGCCCCGGACACCGGAGGTGCTGCTGCGCGTCGCCGCGACAGCCCTGGTCGAGGACTCGGCGGTGCGCAGCCACGGCGAGATCCCCGCCCACCACCGCGAGCGGGTCTCGACCGCGCCGGCCAGCACCGCCCTCCCGCCACGCTGGACGACGCTGCTGCCCGGCCTCGCCGCCGAAGGCACGCTCGCGTCCGCCGGTTCGGACGAGGCCGGTGCTGAACGGCCCAGCCCGCCTCCGGCGTTGGTCGCGGTCACCCCTCGCCACTACGCCGGGCCCAGCGTCAACGCCGTCGACCGGCTTCGGCACCGCCTCGAGGCCGAGGGATGGGCCAGTGCAGAGGGCGTCCTCACCAGCGCGTGCGGCCGGCTGAGCGTCGCCTGGCCCACCGAGTCGGACAAGCCGCGCGGCTGGGGACGCGAGCGGACGTACGCACCGTGGCGGGTCTGGGGCACCCAGCACCGCGGCGCGGGCGTCGCCTGGCGGGTCACCGGCTGGCGCTTGGTCCCCCAGGAGATCGTCGAAGGTCTGATCGGCGAGGCGACCGTGATGCTGGACGAAGCCGACAAGGCCAGCCGGACACCGTTCGAGTCGGGCGTCCTAGCGCTGGGGTTCCTCCCGCTGGCAGCCGCGGGCTGGACCAGCGAGGTCACCCCCAAGGGCGCCGCCACCTTCGAGTCGCCCGACGGACTCCTCAGCGCCCGCTGCGGCCCCCCGGACGCCCTGTACGAACTCCGCGGCCGACCGGCCGCCCGCATCTCCTGCCGACGGGTGCTCGGATTCTGGGAGGTCGAGATCAGCGCGAACACCCCCTCCCGGCTGGCCGCCGCTCTATGCCGCGACGCCGCCGACCCCGGGCCCCTGATCCGCAATCCCGATCACCTGCGCCTGGACGCCACCGACCGGGAGGTCGTCGTCGTCACCCCGGTCACCGCGCAGTCCCTCACTACCGCTACCGGCCGCCGGGCCGCCGCCATCACCCGCTCGCTGCCCAGCCTGTCCACCACGAGCACCAGCGCGCCCGCCGGCAACCCGGCCGCCGCTCACCCCGCGACCGCTGGTGCCTCACGGCGGTGACCGCCGACGGAGCCCCGGCCGGCGCGGCGCCGTTCCGCCCACCCCTTCCTTGTTCTTGGAGACCGACCTGCCCACCGACACCGACGAACTGGTCGCCGTCCGCCCCTTGGAGCTGGCCGGCACCGGCACCGCGCCCAGCGACCTGGGCGACCACCTCATCACCGCGTACGGGTGGGAGCACGATCCGGACAGCACCCCCGAAGAACCCCTGCTCGTCAGCCCCTGCCGCCGCATGGCCCTGGAGCGCGGCGACTTCCCCCTCGGCCGCCTCATCCTCCAGAACCACTGGAAGCTCTCCGCTTACGACAGCGGGGAGCAGGACGCCACGGAGCTCTGGTGTGCCTGGTTCAGCCCCAGGACGCCCTACGAACTCACCCATGGCCTCGTCCTGGACGCCGCCGGCCGGCTCCACAGCGACCCGGCCACCGTCCTGACCGACCGCAGGGCCGGAGACGACATCGCGCGGATCCTCTCCGACGCCGGATGGACGATCAAGCAGGGGCCGTGGCGCACTTTCATCCACTCGCCCGGCGCGGCCACCCTCCTGGTGCCCTCCCACCCGGAGCGCACACTCGCCTTCAGCCTGGGCAACACCAGCTCCGACCTGGCGTGGCAGGTCATCGCCTCGCCGTGGGCGCCCGAGGCGTTCCTGCGCACGGCCGCGGTGACGCTGGCCTCGGACTCGGCGCTGCGCCGCCGCAGCGAGATCCCCGCCCATCACCTGGCCCGCGTCACGATCGAACCCGCCGCCGTCGCCACCCTGCCGCGATGGCGCCCCCAGCTGGCGCCCCCGACCGACCTGGAGAACCCGCTGCCGACCACCCCCGACCGAACCGCCGTCGAACCGGCCCTCAGCCCCGAACCGGAGCTGGTCACCGTAACCCCCCGCCACTACGCCGGACCCGGCCGTGGCGGTGCCGAACAGATCAAGGACCATCTCACCTCCCAGGGCTGGACGTTGGGCACGACCTCGATGACCAGCCCGTGCGGCAGGCTCGGCGTCGCCTGGCCCGACGGCACCGACACCCCGACGCGGCAGAGCGCCGCCTGGCGGGTCTGGGGTGCCCAGCACCGGGGAGCGAGCGTCGCCTGGCGCATCACCAGCGGCGACCTCGCCCCACCCGAGCTGATCGCCGGCGTAGTCGACGAGGCGCTCGCCATCCTGGACGAAGCCGGGTCGGACTCCCGTCAGCCCTTCCAGGCCGGCGTCCTGGCCCTCGGTCTCCTGCCCCTCGCCGAGGCGGGGTGGCAGAGCATCGTCGAGCCCCGCGGCTCCGTCTCCTTCCGCTCGCCCGACGGCTACGTCAACGCCCACTGCGACGTCCCGAGCGCCCTCCACGACCTGCGCGGAAAGCCCGCCGCCCGGATCAGCTGCTACCGGGCCCGCGGGTACTGGATGGCGGAGATCAGCGCGAACACCCCCTCCCGCCTCGCCGCCGCACTCTGCCGCGACCTCGCCTCCCCGGAGCCCCTGCTGCGCAGCACCACCGGCCTCCACCTTGACGCGACCGACCGGAAGGTCGCCGTCGTCACCCCGGTGAGTGCCGAGGCCCTCACTGCTCCGGCCCAACGGCGCACTGCGGCCCTCGCCCATGGCACCCAGCTGCCCCGCTCGAGTGCGGAGCCCGGCACCGCCGCCACCACAAGCACCCTGGGCAGCGCCCCCGCCCCCAGCCAGCGGCGCTGAACTCATCACTCAGAGAAGACCATGACCGACTCCCCACAACCCGCACTCCTGGACAGCCGCCGCCTGCTGAACGCCGCCTACGAGGGCCTGAGCAGCGCCCCGGTCGCCGACCTGCTGGTCGCCGCGAGCCGGACGCTGGAGCCGTCCAGGGGCTGCTTGGCCCTCGCCGACGCCAGCTTCCGCCTCGCCCAACAGGTGTACCCGCGTCCGCAGAACCCGCTCGACCCCGCCGTGCTGACCGCCTTGGCCAATGCCGACACTCTCAAGGGCACCGCGCGGCTGGCCTGCTTCTGGCGGGCCCTCGCCACGACCGCCGGCCCCGACGAATTGGTCATCGAGCTACCGGAGTTGCCCGCCCCCACCCCCGGCCCGCAGCAGCAGGCAGTCGCCTGGCTGCACAACGGACACCTCTTCTCCCGCTTGGGGGCCGCGTCGTACACGGCCCTTGAGGTGGCCCTCATGGCCGCCATCGACGACGAGGCCACCCTGCCGCGGGCCCTCGCCAACCTGGGACCGACGGTCTGCGGCATCGTGCCCGAGGGCCCGAACCTGCCCACGGCGTGGTCCGCCACGATCGAGGCGACCGCCCGCCATGCCGTCGCCTCCGCGTACGGGCTGCCCCGCGAGGCCGGCCTGCTGGACGCACGCATCCCCGAGATCCTGGCCGACGCCGCCCGGGCGCCCCAGCGGATCCAGGCCGAGCTGCTGGAGGACGCCGCCGGCGCGTTCCGCTACGCGAGCGACGAGCTGTTCACCACTCCGGCGGAGAGCCGCCGTGCGGAGGCGGCTCGCACACGCACCATGGCCAGGCGCCCACGGGCAGCCCCGCAGCCGGCCTCGGCTGCACCGCGGACGCTGCCGCAGCAGCGCCGCGCCCGCTGACCGTCGAGTCCCGCCCCCTGGAACACGGCTGGCACCGGCCGCCCATGCCCTCAAAGCCCCGAACCGAACACCACGGAGAAGTCCTGACCTCGCATCCTCTCGACTCCGCCCAGGGGCCCTCGCCCGTCCACGAGGCGGGGGCGCCCGCAGAGCGCACAGCCCAGCAGTTCGTGCCGATCCGGCGCACCGCCACCGGCGAGATCACCACCACCGGCTACAACGCCGCCGCACTGCGGATCCTGCTCCGAGCCGGCTTCGAGGAGACTCCTGGCTGCTCCTGCGCAGCGACGGAACCCAGCACGGACCAGACGCTCGGGCCTGCTCGGCAGCCAGCGAGCTGCTCGCCGTCGGCCACCCCGTGCTCCTGGACCGAGCACTCGGCCGGCCGCTGAGCGACCACGGTACGCCCCTGCCAGGCACACCCGTACAGACCCGCGACAAGACCTCCCACGCCGAGACGCCCGCACCGCCCGGCCCAGCCGGGGCCCGGGTTCCGGGCGAACTGGCCCAGGCAGACCCCGTGAGCGGGCCGGCCTCGCCCCCACGGTCCCGGTGAACGTCCCGCCCTTGATTCGCTCCGAGAGCGGCCCCGCCATCCCAGCACGTTGCCAACCCCGCCCGCCCACGAACCCGTTGGAGGTTCCTCGCTTTGACCACACCCGCACAGCCTGTCAAACCAGCACACGCCAGGCCCGGCGAACTGCGCGCCAAGGTGGCCAAGTTGCTGGCCGATCGGCCGGCGGACCCGCTCACCATCGGAGAGATCTCCAAGGCATTGGGTCACTCCCACGGTGCTGTCCAGCAAGCGGTCAACACCCTGGTCCAGCGCGGAGAGGCCGACCGGCTCGGCTCCGGAAGGCAGTTCCGCGCGAACGGGAAGACCGCCTCCGCCGCGGCGGTCGTGGTGATCAGTCCACCGGGCACGCACTCTCCCCGGGCCCAGGCGGCCACGGCCCGCACGGCCCCGCCCGCACCGAAGACGCCCAGGCAGGTCGGTCCGATCCGCCGCGCGGGCGGCCAGCTCTACCATCCCCGGGAGCTGGCCTCCCTGCCCGACGTCGAGGCACTGGCGCGGCTGCGTGCCGCCGACGTGCCGGTGCTGCTCTACGGTCCCCCGGGCACCGGCAAGACGTCCCTAGTGGAGGCCGCGTTCCCCGATCTGCTCACCGTCGCGGGCGATGGCGACACCACGGTCGGCGACCTGATCGGCGATTACACGCTGGACGACAGCGGGGGCTACGTCTGGCAGCACGGTCCGCTGGTCACCGCGATGACCGAGGGCCGCGCCCTGCTGATCGACGATGCCACCCTGATCTCGCCCAAGGTCCTGTCGGCGATGTATCCGGCGATGGACGGGCGCCGCCAGATCCAGGTCAAGGCCCACCGGGGCGAGACCATCACGGCCCAGCCCGGCTTCTTTGTGGTCGCGGGCCACAATCCCGGCGTCCACGGGGCGATCCTGACGGAGGCGCTGGCGTCCCGGTTCAGCGTGCAGATCCAGGTCGGGACAGATTATGACCTCGCCCAGGCCCTACGGGTCGATGCCCGGGTGGTCCGCGTCGCCCGGCACCTAGCCGGTCAGGTCGAACTGGGTGAGCTGGGCTGGGCCCCCCAGCTGCGTGAGCTGCTCGCCTTCCAGCGGACCGAGGCCGTTCTCGGCAGCCCGGCCGCGTGGGCGAACCTGATCGGGATCGCTCCCCTGGAGGACCGCGACGTCGTCGCCGCCGCCGTCAGCAAGATCGCCGGTATCAAGAACGTCAAACCCCTCACCCTCGGCCGGCAGCTCCCCGCCACCACCGCCACGGCCGCCCAGCAGCCCCCGGGCGGCACCAACTCCGCACGCCGGGGCCAGCGATGAGCGCCCACCACCACGTCCTGCCCCCCGTCACTACGCCCGACGACGACGCCGACCTCGCGCGCTGGGACGACGACGGCGCCCCGCCCGCGCAGCCCTCCTCCTCCCCGGCCGCGTGGCTGCGCGTGGGAGCCGAACTCGGCGACCGGCTGGTCGCGCTGTCCGGCCGTCAGGATCTGCTCGTCACCTGTCGCCCCGGCACCCGCAGCGGCGCCCCGGCCGCTTACTACCCCCGTGGCGGCGAGATCGAGTTCGACTCCGACCTGTTCGGCGCCCTCCAGCCGCACGAGATCCACCCGCGGATCGTGGGCGATGAGGAGCGCTATCCCGCCGCCTGGGGAGTGTTCGTCCACGAGGCCGCCCACTCGGCCCACTCCGTATGGGTGGAGCCGACTGGCGCGGATCCCCGCGTCGTCGAGGCCGCGCTCCTGCTGGAGGAGAGCCGGGTCGAGGGCACCCACCTGATCAGGCGGCCCACCGACCGCACGTTCCTGCGCACCAGCGCCCGGACCCTGGTCATGCCCGACATCGCCAACCCCAGTGTCCAGGGCATCAGGCACGCGGCCAGCGTGGCGGCCCTCATCCTCGGCCGCCGGGACGCCGGCATCCTCGACGCTGGCGAGACCCGGGCCGTCGCCGACCTGTGCGAACAGGTCCTGGGCGACGAGCTGCTAGCCACCCTCACCGGCATCTGGACCGCGGCCCAACGAACCGCCGACCACGACGGCGCCACCATGCTCGCGCACGGCAAAGCGTGGTGCGACGCCCTGGACACCGTCTCCCCTTCTCTGCCCCTGCCGCAGGGCCTCACCGATCTGCTGTCCGACGCCGCAGGGGTCGTCATGGACAGCATGGACGCCAACGACGCCGCCGACGCCGCAGCACAGGCCGCCGCGACCGACGCCCTGGCCGCACGTTCCAAGGCCCAGGCTCAGGGCCGCGCCCACCAGGCCGGCCAGCGACGCAAAGCCGCCGCCACCGCCCGGTCCGTCTTCAACCCGAGCGGCACCACCGTCAGCCCCAACGGCACGCCGAGGCCCTCCGAGAGCCCGGTCACCGGCACCCGCAAGCCCACCGCCGCCGAACAGACCGCCGCCGCGCGCCTGAGCCGCGCACTGCGAGCCGCGGCCTTTCGAGAGCGCAGCGAGGAGAGGACCACCAGCCCCACCCCGCCCGGCCGCCTCAACGTCCGCCAGGCCCTGGCCCGCGACGCCCAGCGCGCGAGCGGGTCAGTGCCCACAGCAGAGCCGTTCACCGCCACCCGCCGCCGCAACTCACCCACCCCGCCGCTGCGGGTGGGCATCGCGGTGGACGTCTCCGGCTCCATGAGGGCCGCCTGCGGGCCCGTCGCGTCCGCTGCCTGGATCGTGGCCCGCGCGGCAGCCCTGACCGGCCCCGACTCCCGCACCGCCACCGTCGCGTACGACTACGACCTGACGGCGCTGACCCGCCCCACCCACCGGGCACCGGATCGCGTGACCCAGTTCGCCGCCAACGGTGCCAGCCACAACTTGGGCGACGCCCTCGACGCGCTCGACCACGGCCTCGACCTCAGCCGCCCCGGCACCGGCCGCCTCCTTGTGGTCGTGACTGACGCCCAGTACACCCCGGACGAAACCGCCGAGGCGGTCACCCGCATCAACCGCCTCACCACCGCCGGCTGCGCCGTACTCCAGCTCACCCTCAGCCCGAACTCCCTACACCTGCCGGGGACCACTCTGCTCCACCTGCCCCGACCCTCCAGCGCCCCCGCCGCCATCGCCCAAGCCGCCACCGACGCCATCCGCAAAACACGCTGAGACGCCGACGGAGGCATTGGGCTTGGTGCGGCAGACCACCAGGTTCGCCGGCCTCCCGATCCGGACCGAGGCCGACCACCCCGCGGTCCCCTTCCCCAACCAGGTCGGCGACCCTCCGCCGCGCCACCCCCGCCGACACCGCTGTCCGGTCTCACTGATCATGGCGGACGCGACTATGCCGAGCTGCGGATTGCCAGGTCTGATGAGACGGATCGGGGATGCCGAGCTCAGGGATCATGGCACTTCTTAGTAGGCGCCATCGGTGACGTCCTCGCGTCAGGTGGACCTGGTTGATGTGGTTCCAGATCGCATCAGCTGGCCTGCGGGGGGCACTGCATGGCCACTGGCAGTCAGCGGGTGCCAGGGGTGTCAGCCCGAGTGCTGCCCTCGTCCGGTCGATCAGCACGCGGATTTCCTCCTTGTTCTCCGCGTAGAAGAACTCGGCCGGGGCGATGGTCATGGGTGCCAGGAAGGTGGCCAGGGTGGCGACTTCAGGGTGCGAGATGATCGCGCCGAGCTCGTTGTTCTGCGTGATCGTCTCTGCCTCGGCGGGCCAGTCCAGTTTTCGTGCGCGGGCTTGCCAGCGTTGCACCATGGCTGGTTCCGCCCATCGGTCTGCGGCCCACTTCTCGGCGATCGAGCGGGCGTCGCGAACGCTCATGACCAGAACGTCGGGGCCGTAGCGGCGGAGGATCTGGGCCAGTCGTCTTTGAGCGGCGGCCATGCCGGCGATGGGGCTCAGGTCGACCGGCGGCGGGAACGTCTGCCGTTGGTTCGCGTTCGTCCACGATCCGCTGATGGTGACGCTCTGCCAGTGCTGGTGGCGGGTGCAGATGACCCGGGTGATGGGCAGGTGGAGGCGGGGCGGGGCGGTGTTGCGTCGTATCGCGCAGTGGGGGCATGCCCGGCGGGTGTAGCCCATGGCGGCTTGGAACCGGACGGCCGGGATCTTCTTCTCCATGAGGTCCGGCGCGTGCTGGCGGGCCCAGCCCAGGGCCGGGAGCGCCGCTGACAGTCGCCCCAGGGGCAGGCCGCTGATCACGGCCAAGCGTTCCGCGGCCGGCGGGTTGAGCAAGGCCTCGAAGAACTCCAGGTGCCTGCCCAGGGACGAGGACTCCGGTCTGGCGATGGTCTTCCAGAGGATCGTGTCCCGGGTGCGGTTGGCAGTGGCGAGGCGTTGGACGAACGAGGTCAGCGACTCGCCTCCCCAGGGGCGGACGGGGATCGGCAGCGAGCGGGCCGGGGTCTGGTGGTCGCCGCGAGAGCCGCTCATCCGGCGGCCTTGTGCTGGCGGGTGCCGGCCGCTCTGACCGGCCGTCGACGTGGGGCGCTCGCCTCGGCGGCGGTGTCGAGCGGGATGTCTTCCAGGATCGGGACGGTGATCCGCTCGGTGCCGGAGAGGATGGCCCTGACCGCGGCGGCCCTGACCAGGTGCGCGAGGCTGCCGATCATGCCGGAGGTGCGGTGGTGCAGGAGGTCGGACTGGTCGACGAGGGTGCCGGGCCGGTGCCGGTGCAGCCGCAACGACTGCTCCATCGTGGCCAGTAGCTGGTGCCACTGGGCCTTGTGGGCTGCGGTGGCGGTCGTGAACGGCTTGGCGGTCACGCTCACGAAGCGTCCGGCGATCTGCTTGCCCCGGGTTCCGGTGAACAGGCCGGCTTGTTCGACGTCGATGCCGGCGTAGACGAATGTCGCGGTGATCCGTTCGGACAGGTACTTCAACTGGTCGGAAGCCTCCGCTCCGGCCCGGGTGGTGAGGTTGAGGTTGTGGATCTCGTCCACCAGCACCAGCTCGCAGCCCAGTTCGGCCAGGACCTCGCAGACGGCGTTCGTGATCTGGGCCTGGTTCTGGCTGCCGACCAGGGGGATGCCGAGAAACCGGGCGAACTCCATCGCGAGCATTTTCGGGGTCGCGGCGGGCGGCACCGTCACGTAGACCACGGGCATGCGGGGGCCCGCTCCGGCTGGCAGGCGGCGTCGGACGTGCTGTTCGTGGGCCTTGCCGAGCTGGGTGATCGCGGTGGTCTTGCCCGTGCCGGGCTCGCCGGTGACGATCAGCCCGCGCCGGGCGGAGACCTGCCGCCGGTTGAGCAGGGTCAGTTCGCGGCCAGTGCGGATGATCTCCATCATCGTGGGGGTCTTCGCGACCAGGACCTCGGTGTGGTGCTCGATCCGGGCCTCGTCGTAGAGCGCTCGTTCGACCTCGTTGAGGGCCGCCAGCTCCTTCGGCCGAAGCAGCGTGACCGTGGCGGGGAGGTAGTCGACGAACCTGGCCCACCCCTCCTTGGTCGTCAGGGCGGGCCGGCCGGGCGCGAGGTCCTGCTCGGTGCTCACCGGTAGTCCTCCTCGCTGAACGGGTCGAAGATGCCGAACGGGATCACCTCGGCCAGCGGAGCGTCGTCCGCGTCCGCCTCGTCGAAGTGGCCGGTCGCGGGCAAGGCCCCAGCGGGCCGGACCTGCGGCAGGCGGGGTTCGGGAACCGCCGGTCGCGGTGCGGGCGGCCGGCGGCCCGCGAGTTGCAGCAGGTCGTCCAGCGCTCGGGCGACCTGAGCCTGGTCCGTGTCGTCGTGCCCGCGGGCGGCGACCGTCCGGCGGGCCTGGCGCCAGAGGCTGTCGGAGAAGGGCTGGGCGATCATCTTGTGCAGGGTCCACTCGGCGGTGATCCAGCCGCCCGCGCGGTGGTCGCGTACGAAGACGTGGGAGACGTCGTGCGGGTCGAAGTGGACTTCCCAGCGGCCCCGCTGTGCGCTGACCCCGGACAGCTGGCGCCGGTAGGGGACGAGCTCGGGCGCGTCGTAGGTGCGGTTGTCGATGCGGATCCCGTAGTCGTTGACGGTCCGCCAGGTCGTCGGCAGCAGCTCGATGTAGTCGGTCGGGCCGAGGGTCATCGGCAGGTAGCCGCTCGATGCGACCAGCAGCGCGTAGGCGTCGTTCGGCGACATCGACCGGCGTGGCAGAAAGGGGTGGGCCAGCGCCTCGTGCGGGCGCAACTGCCAGCCGGCGATCACCCATTCCTGCAGGAGGTCGTCGAGCTCCGGCAGGCTGAAAGCCGCCCGGCGGGCCGGGTCAGTGCCCCGGCGGCTGACGTCCCGGCCGGTGTAGCTGGCGACGTGCTGGCAGAACAGGCTGTTGATCGACGAGAACGTCCGCTCGACCACGCCCTTGTCCGTCGGTGTGCCCGGGTGCGCGAGCTGGACGGAGATGCCCAGTTGCCGACAGGCGTCGGTGAAGGTCCGCGAGAGGTAGACCGCCCCGTGGTCGGTGGTGATCGTCTCCGGGACGATCACCGGCTTGGCCGCCGCCTGCGCGAACCGCGCGTCGATCCGCAGGAGCCGGGCGTGCGGCAGCAGGGAGGCCGACGCGGCCAGCGCGTGCGGCCAGGTCGGCCGCATCGGCTCGGGCACCAGCATCCGCGCCAGCAGCAAGGCGGCGTCCACCGCCTTGGTGCTCTCCGGCCGCAGGACGGCCGCGCAGATCGTGCGCGTCGCCATGTCGACGGCAATCGTCAACTCCGGTCGCCCCGTGCTTCCGTCGTCGAGAACCACCAGGACGTCCAGCTTCGTGGTGTCGATCTGCACCTGTTCTCCCGGCCGGGCCGCGATGCTCGGCGTGAACGGGCCGGTGGGCCGTTTTGCGGTCTGCCGGCGGGTCGTGGCCGCCCCGAAGGTGTGCCGCCCGGTCGTGAGTCGGTCGACCAGTCGGTAGAACGCCGCCCGGGAGGGCAGCGGAACTGCCTTGTCGCCGTACTCGTCCGCCAGTGCCCGCTCGACCCGGCGCATCAGCCTCGCCCTGGTGCCGGTCGACACTTCGGTCTCCTCGCCGATCGCCTGCAGCAGTACCTTGACCACCCGCGGATCGGTTCGCCCGGTCGGTGAGGAAGAGCGCATCGTCCGCTGGTCGACCAGGCCCAGCAGGCCCTGCTCGCGGTAGCGGCTGCGGATCCGCTGCAGCGTGCGCTCCCCGACCGGGCGGCCGACCGCCGCCAGTTCCTGGGCCTTCGTCCTCTGACGCTCCGCCAGCGCGGTGGTCGCCGGGTCGTAGCCCGGCCGCGGAACCGCCCCGGGTGGCGAGTCCGGCGGCAGACCGGTCTCGATCTCGACGACATGGCGTTCCCAGAACCGTGCCTGTGCGAGCGCCTCGGCCGGCGCGGCCTCCAGCAGTCCCGTCGGTGCCAAGGCCGGCAGCGGCCCGTCCGCACCCAGCAGGGCGAAATCCTCGTCCGCCAGCAGGAACGGCAGCAGCACCACCCGCGAGGCGCCGTCCGTGCCCAGCAGCCTCACCGAAGTTCCCTCGATCGCCACCACGGTGTGCTCGCCGCTGTCGAAGCGCACCTGATCGCCCGCCCGCAGAACACCGGGCCGGGCCAGGCCCGTCACCGCCCGGCCCCCGAGGCCACGCTGACGAGCGCGGCCTCGCCGAGCACCACCGACAAGTCCGCGACCAGCACCCCGGACCACAACAGGTGGAACAGCACCCGCAGCACCGCGATCGGATCACCGACCCGCTCCACTGCCAGCCGTACCGGCTTCGGCCGCGTGAACGCCCCGAGCAGGGGCTCCACGAAGCGGCTCACGGCATGCCGGGGATGGCGATAGCCGGCCAGCCACCGGATGTTGGCCAACAGGACCGGCTCCACAGTCCCGGCCACCTCGTAGGACCAGCCGACCTCGCGGCAGGCCCGCTCCGTCGCCGCGAACGCCTCCGCGTCCCGCGGCTTGATCCGGTCCAGCGGACGGCAGTCCACCATCAGCCCCGAGCCGTCAGCACGACGGGCGAACCAGTCCGGCGCGTGGGACCTCCGCTTTCCGCCCTCCTGCCAGAACAGCCACAACGGCTGCGACGCGAAGCCGGTGACCTGCCGGTCGAAGTCCAGCAGCATCGCGTGGTCGCGCTCCAGCCACGACTCGTAGCCGACGTGCCGACCGGACGTCGCAGACCACCACAGCCCGGGATAGTTGCGCTGTCCTCGCCATGACGGAAACGACCGAACCGGCCGTCCATCCTCGAACCGCACCCCGGCAGCGTCAGTCAACGCCGCACGGTGCTCGCCACCGTCCCGGTCGACATATGCGACCTCGAACCCCCGCATCACCGCCGGCGCCCCACCGGCAACACTCCGAGCAACTGTCACACGATCACGATGGTCAGACGCAGAAGCCCCTGTCCGCCACCTTCGCCAACTTCACCGAGACGATCGCTCAGACGTCGATAGCCTTGCGAGCACGGTCAACGAACTGACCGCGTTTTGCTGACATGTGATCGGTATACCTTCTGATCTGCTGTGACTCCGACTGCGTGACCGGCGTCCCGGAGCTTCGCCCAATGGTGTGCGCCTGGATGTCCGCAACGCACGCTGACAGTGAGCGAGCGAGCTCTTCGGCCGCATGAGCCAGCTCCTCGGGTCCCTCGATCTCTACGATGGCCTGAGCCTCCGCCAAGCTGCCATCGAGGATCTCCCTGAGCCGATCCGTCTCGGCGCGGATCGCGTCGAGATCATTTCCGGGTCTGATCAACTCCCTGTCGATATTCTTCAAAAGCCTCTGGGCTTCGTCCGCCTTGGCGGTGAAGGCAGCGTACGCATCACGGCGTAGCTGGCGCCGCCACTGCCGGTGTTCCGCACGGGTCTGTCGTTGCGCGGCTATTCCGGCGACGGCGGCTGCCAGTGTCGTGCCGACCACCCCCACCGCAGCACCGAGGACCGCGGCCACTCCTGCATCCATACCGAGATTCTGACGGCCTGAGAGCCAATGCGTGAGCACTTCGCTGAACGATGTTCGGGCTCACCACGCGATGTCCGCCACCTTCGCCAACATCACCGAGACGGAAGGCGCCGGACTCGCCACCTTCACCAAGACTCCGCCACGCTCATCGAGACAGGACAACCGCGCGCCTGCGCCCGGACCAACTCGGTCCGGGCACAGGCGTGTTCGCCTGTGGCAGACGAACCCTCGAACGGACTACGCAAATCGGGGCAGTCCAAGTCAACATGGACGACCCCGCAGCGCATGCCCGAAGGAGGCCCCCTCTGTCCGTCGTGATCTCCACCCCCGCTGTCCGCGGTCCCCGGCCCGGCGACGCCATCCCGCACCGCACCTGGCCGCTCGGCGAGGGCAACCCCAACGCCATCAGCGCCTTCCTCTACGAGCACGGCTGGTCGTGGGTGATCGACGCCGAGGGCGGCCTGCACGCCGCTTCGCCGTGCACCCAGGTCTACGTCGGCTACCAGCCGGATAACCGGCACGTCGACACCTGGATCATCGCGCTGCACGGCACCGCCCGCCAGCCCGGCTGGCGGGCCACGTTCAACCGGCACACCCCTGCCGAACTGGTCATCGACCTCCTCACCTCCATGGTCAACCGCTCCACCCCCCGCCCGTCCACCACCACCTCGTCGACCTCCTGAAAGGACGCGCCATCCCCCGCACTCCCCGCCTGTCCGCCCGTCGCCGCCTGACCTTCGCCGAATACCTCATCAGCGCCGCCGCCGTGGGCCTCACCTTCCACGCCCTGCTGGTCGACGAGCAGGCCGCCACCCGCATCGGCCTGCTCCTGATCGCTCTCCAGCTGATCGTCGCGCGGGTCCTGCTCGTACGTGTCCCGGCCGTGGCCGAGACGTCCGGGCGGATTCCCCGGCAGCGCCGCCCGCACCGCTGAGCGACACCTCCCTCGCATGCCGCCGTGGCCCGGCCCGGCGGCCCAGTCATCGACGCGCACCTCGCGTCGAGCACCGCGACCACGGAGGCCCATTGGAACCCGAGACCCTCGATCTGCGCGGCGACCGCGTCGGCATCGCCCGCGCGTTCGGCACCGCCTACGGCCCCACCAACAGTGCGGGCGAGCGGACCCGCTACCACGTGCTCGCCTACCTCGCCCCATCCGACCGCTACCTGCTGGCCGTCGGCGGCATCGACGGAACTCCCGCGCGGCACCGCCCCGGCGCGGGCCGCTGCGGGTGGAGTACCGCCGATCAGCTCGCCGAACTCGTCGTCGCCCACCTGGTGCGCGACGACGGCGGAGGCCGGACCGTCTGCCACCACCACATCGTCCCCAATGCACCGGACCGCCCGTGCCGGGCCTGCCGGATCCGCCCGCCCCGCACCGACTGCTCCTTCTTCTCCCAGTCCCGCTACGCTCCACTTCTCCAGGAGGCTCCGTGACCACCAGCCCGAACATCTCCCGCCGCGGCCTGCGGCGCGCGGCGGTTGCGTTCATCGCGCTCACCGCCCTCTCCGGTGCCATCGCCGTCACAGCGGGCCTGCGGCACGACGGCGTCTGGGCCGCCGTCGAACTGACCGCGTGCGGCGTATCCGCCCTCACCCTCTACCGGGTGAGCAGACTGCTCGACGCTGACGCCGACCGCTCGGTGCTCACCGGCCTCGCCTCCGGCCCGGCGCCCGTCGACGAGCTTGCGGCCGACCTCGGGCTGCGAGTCGCCGTCGTACGACTCAGCCTCACCCGGCTGCTGAACTCCGGCCAGGTGCTCCAGGACGAGCACTGCGGCTTCCGCCTGCTCGACCGCTAGGTGAGAGCCCTTCGGGGCAACGACGACGGGGCGGGCGCCCGGGCGGAGGGCGGGGCGGCCCCGG
>NZ_JBHTRF010000031.1:0-10984 GCF_042796115.1 Kitasatospora sp. NPDC056446
GAAGCTAAGCCTCACAGCGCCGATGGTACTGCAGGGGGGACCCTGTGGGAGAGTAGGACGCCGCCGAACAATCATTCAGAAAAACCCCCATCCGGTATCCGGATGGGGGTTTTTCGCATTTCCGGGCCCGGTCGGGGCCTTTTCAGACCTTCAGCTTGAAACCGATGTGCGACGGGACGAACCCGAGCCGCTCGTAGAAGCGGTGCGCGTCGGTGCGGGTGGCGTCGGAGGTCAGCTGGACGAGGTCGGCGCCGAGTTCGCGGGAGCGTTCGACGGCCCACTCGACCAGGACGGTGCCCAGTCCGCTGCCGCGTTCGTCGGCGTGGATGCGGACGGCCTCGATGATGGTGCGGGTGGAGCCCTGTCGGGAGAGGCCGGGGACGAGGGTCAGTTGCAGGGTGCCGACGGTCCGGCCGGCGCGGTCGGCGACGACGAGGTGCTGGTGCGGGTCGTCGTCGATGCGGGCGAGGGCGGCGCGGTACGGGGTGAGGTCGTCGGGGGTCTCGCGGGTGGCGCCCAGCGGGTCGTCCGCGAGCATCGCCACTATCGCGGGGAGGTCCGCCTCGGTCGCTCGGCGGATCGTCAGATCGGTCGTGTCGCTCATGATCAGAGAATAAGAGGCCTTGGTGGTCCACCCGCCACCTGTCTACGCCCGTAGCACCCCCTCACGCCCCTTCCCGGGGCACCCGGCGGGCCGGCCCGGGCACCGCGGGCCCGCGAGGTGATCCGGTGTCACTCCCCGGGCTTGGAGCTGGTGATGAGGGCGAAGTCGGCGCCGTGCGGATCGGTCAGCCGGGCGAGGCGGCCGACGCCGTGGACGTCCGTGGCCGGGACCCGGACGGTCGCGCCCAGGGTGTCGGCGATGGCGATGCCGGCGTCGGTGTTGGGGACCTCGAAGTACGGGAGCCAGTGCGAGGAGGTCCCGGCGGCGGTCCGGTCGGGGCTGAGCTGGGCGATTCCGCCGTGGGCGTCGTCGGTTCCGCCGCCGGCCGGGGTGAGGACGGTGTAGAGCGTGCCTTCGAGCGGGACGTCCTGTTCCTGCCAGCCGAAGACGGCGCGGTAGAAGGACTTCGCGCGTTCGGCGTCGATGCTGTGGCACTCGGCCCAGCAGAGGCTGCCCTCCTGGTCGACGAGGTCCAGGCCGCGGGTGTCGTGCGGCTGCCAGACGGCGAAGTCGGCGCCGGTCGGGTCGGTGTAGCCGGCCATCCGGCCCGCGGCGAAGACGTCGAAGGGGGCGAACCGGACGCGGCCGCCGGCCTGTTCGACGAGTTCGGTGGTGCGGTCGGCGTCGAGGGTGGCGAAGTACAGCGTCCAGCCGGGCAGGGCGCCCTCCTCGGTGAGCGGGCCGAGCGCGGCGACGGTCCGGCCGTCGAGCTGGAAGAAGCCGTAGCCGCCGGCCTCGGGCCCGGCCGAGTCGAAGGACCAGCCGAACAGCGCGGTGTAGAAGTCGACGGAGGCCCGGGTGTCGGGGCTGCTCAGGTCGAGCCAGTCCGGGGAACCGGGGCGGAAGGCGGTGTTGAGCATGTCGGCACTGCTCCTCGGACGGGCCGGCCCGGCTGGGCACGGTCGGCGGTCCCCCTGCCTGGTTCACAGCCTGGCACCTCGGCGGAGGGGGTGCACGGCAGGCCCCGGGCCGCCGGGTTCCGGGCCACCGGGTGCCGGCCCGGGTTCCGGGCCACCGGGTGCCGGCCCGGGTTCCGGGCGCCGGCCCGGGCCCGACGGGGTTCGGGGCTGTCGGGGCCGGGCGGTACGGTGCGTAGCGGAATGAACCACCCGTACCGGTCGAAGGGGGCCCGGTGGGCAAGCAGGCGTCGTCGGGGCAGCAGCCGCTCCAGCTCGCGCAGGTCGAAGGCGTGCTGGAGCGGATCACCTACGCCAACGAGGAGACCGGCTACACGGTGGCCCGGGTGGACACCGGCCGGGGCGGCAACGACCTGCTGACCGTGGTCGGCGCGCTGCTGGGGGCGCAGGTCGGGGAGTCGCTGCGGCTGCACGGGCGGTGGGGTTCGCATCCGCAGTACGGGCGGCAGTTCACGGTGGAGAACTACACGACGGTGCTGCCGGCCACGATCCAGGGCATCCAGCGGTACCTGGGCTCGGGGCTGATCAAGGGGATCGGCCCGCGGTTCGCCGAGCGGATCGTGGAGCGCTTCGGGGTGGACACCCTGGAGGTGATCGAGAGCGAGCCGGGCCGGCTGATCGAGGTGCCGGGGCTGGGGCCGAAGCGGACCAGGAAGATCGCGGCGGCCTGGGAGGAGCAGAAGGCCATCAAGGAGGTGATGGTCTTCCTCCAGGGAGTCGGGGTGTCGACCTCGCTGGCTGTGCGAATCTACAAACAGTACGGCGACGCGTCGATCGGCGTGGTGCGGAACGAGCCGTACCGGCTGGCGACGGACGTGTGGGGCATCGGCTTCCTGACGGCGGACCGGATCGCCCAGGCGGTGGGGATCCCGCACGACAGCCCGGAGCGGGTGAAGGCCGGGCTCCAGTTCGCGCTGTCCCAGAGCACCGACCAGGGGCACTGCTTCCTGCCGGAGGAGCGGCTGATCGCGGACGGCGTGAAGCTGCTCCAGGTGGACGTCGGGCTGGTGATCGACTGTCTCGCGGAGCTGGTGGCGGCGGAGGGCGTGGTGCGCGAGGCGGTGCCGGGGGAGGCCGGCGAGCCGGTCACCGCGGTGTACCTGGTGCCGTTCCACCGGGCGGAGATCTCGCTGGCCAACCAGCTGCTGCGGCTGCTGCGTTCGGACGCGGACCGGATGCCGTGGTTCGCGGCCGTGGACTGGCCGGTCGCGCTGGACTGGCTGGCCGGGCGGACCGGGGCGGAGCTGGCGCCGGAGCAGCAGCAGTCGGTGCGGCTGGCGTTGACCGAGCGGGTCGCGGTGCTGACGGGCGGTCCGGGCTGCGGCAAGTCCTTCACGGTGAAGTCGATCGTGACGCTGGCGCTGGCGAAGCGGGCCAAGGTGGTGCTGGCGGCGCCGACCGGCCGGGCGGCGAAGCGGCTGTCGGAGCTGACCGGTGTGGAGGCCTCGACGGTGCACCGGCTGCTGGAGCTGAAGCCGGGCGGGGACGCCGCGTACGACCGGGACCGGCCGCTGGACGCGGACCTGGTGGTCGTCGACGAGGCCTCGATGCTGGACCTGATCCTGGCGAACAAGCTGGTCAAGGCGGTGCCGCCGGGGGCTCACCTGCTGTTCGTGGGGGACGTGGACCAGCTGCCCTCGGTGGGCGCGGGGGAGGTGCTGCGGGACCTGCTGGCGGAGGGCGGCCCGATCCCGTCGGTGCGGCTGACCAGGATCTTCCGGCAGGCGCAGGAGTCGGGCGTGGTGACCAACGCGCACCGGATCAACGAGGGCAGGCCGCCCCTGACGGAGGGTCTGGCGGACTTCTTCCTGTTCGCCGAGGACGACGCGGAGCGGGCGGCGGGGCTGACGGTGGACGTGGTGGCGCGCCGGATCCCGCAGAAGTTCGGCTTCGACCCGCGCCGGGACGTCCAGGTGCTGGCCCCGATGCACCGGGGCCCGGCGGGCGCGGGGAACCTGAACACGCTGTTGCAGGGGGCGGTGACCCCGGCCCGGGAGGGCCTGGCCGAGCGGCGGTTCGGCGGTCGTACCTTCCGGGTGGGGGACAAGGTCACGCAGATCCGCAACAACTACGACAAGGGGCGGAACGGCGTCTTCAACGGCACAGTGGGAGTGGTGACCGCCCTCAGCGTGGACGACCAGCGGCTGACGGTGCTGACCGACGAGGACGAGGAGGTGGCGTACGACTTCGACGAGCTGGACGAGCTGGCCCACGCGTACGCGGTGACGATCCACCGCTCGCAGGGCAGCGAGTACCCGGTCGTGGTGATTCCGGTCACCATGTCCGCCTGGACGATGCTCCAGCGGAACCTGCTCTACACCGCTGTGACCAGGGCACGGAAACTCGTGGTGCTGGTCGGGTCACGGAAGGCGATCGCGCAGGCTGTGCGGGCCGTCAGCGCAGGTCGGAGGCATACCGCGCTCGATCATCGGCTGACTACTGGATGATTATCCAACGGGATGGTTGCCTCTAATGTTCTCTTGACGTGAAGAGATTTACGGCAGAGCCTAGGGTGGTGCCGATCTTGTCCGGTTCGTACCGGCTGCGGCGGCAGGTTTTGTAGGGGCGGGCCCTTCCGGGCCACCCCGGGTGCGCGGCTGTCCTCCGGATGGGGGATGGTAGAGGGCAGTCAGGGCACCTTGGAAGAGGATTCATTTCGTCGGTGAGGAAGACGTGAGCGACAACTCGGTAGTACTGCGGTACCAGGACGGCGAGTACGAGTACCCCGTCGTCGAGAGCACTGCGGGCAACGCCGGCTTCGACATCTCGAAGCTGCTCCCGCAGACCGGCCTGGTCACCCTGGACAACGGCTTCGGTAACACCGCCGCGTACAAGTCCGCGATCACCTTCGTGGACGGCGACAACGGCATCCTGCGGTACCGCGGCTACCCGATCGAGCAGCTCGCCTCGCAGGGCGGCTTCATCGAGACCGCGTACCTCCTGATCAACGGTGAGCTGCCCGACGCGGCGCAGCTGGCCGAGTTCAACCGCGAGATCACCCAGCACACCCTGCTGCACGAGGACGTCAAGCGCTTCTTCCAGGGCTTCCCGCGGGACGCCCACCCGATGGCCATGCTGTCCTCGGTGGTCGGCGCGCTCTCCACGTTCTACCCCGAGAGCCACAACCCGTTCGACGCGGAGCAGCGCCACATCTCGACGGTCCGCCTGCTCGCCAAGCTGCCGACGATCGCCGCGTACGCGTACAAGAAGGCGATGGGCCAGCCCTTCGTCTACCCGCGCAACGACCTGAGCTACGTCGAGAACCTCCTGCGGATGACCTTCGCCGTCCCCGCCGAGGACTACGAGCTCAACCCGGTCGTCGTCAACGCGCTGGACAAGCTGCTCATCCTGCACGCGGACCACGAGCAGAACTGCTCGACCTCCACCGTGCGCCTGGTCGGCTCCAGCCACGCCAACCTCTTCGCCTCGATCTCGGCCGGCATCTCGGCCCTGTGGGGCCCGCTGCACGGCGGCGCCAACCAGGCCGTGCTGGAGATGCTGGAGAGCATCCAGAAGGACGGCGGCGACGTCGACGCCTTCATCACGAAGGTGAAGAACAAGGAAGCCGGCGTCAAGCTGATGGGCTTCGGCCACCGGGTCTACAAGGCGTTCGACCCGCGTGCCGCCCAGGTCAAGCTGCTCGCCCACGAGGTCCTCAGCCAGCTCGGCAAGAGCGACGAGCTGCTGGAGATCGCGCTCAAGCTGGAGGAGCACGCCCTCAAGGACGACTTCTTCGTCTCGCGCAAGCTGTACCCGAACGTGGACTTCTACACCGGCCTGATCTACCGCGCCATGGGCTTCCCGACCAGCATGTTCACCGTGCTGTTCGCCCTCGGCCGGCTGCCGGGCTGGATCGCGCACTGGCACGAGATGATCAACGACCCGACCAGCCGGATCGGCCGTCCGCGCCAGATCTACACCGGCACCGCGATCCGCGACTACGTGCCGCTCGAAGGCCGCTGACGCGAGCAAGCGACACCGGTGGCACCGACACCGGGAGCCGACGACGGGCACTGACCCGGACGGAAGCTGAAAGGGGCCCGACCGCCGACTGGGCGGCCGGGCCCCTTCGCGTTCCCGCGCCGCCCCCGGAGGGGCTGTCGCGGGGACGGAACCGTACGGCGCACGACTCCGGGGTCGGCCGCAGCCGGGGACGGCCGCTCAAAGCGTCCCTGGCCCGCCGGAACCCCGGCGTCGTGCGCGAAGGCCGTCGAGGACGACGACCGTTCCCGGGGCCCGCCGGAGCCCCGTCGGCGACAGCCGGTGGAAGCGCGGGGACACGGTGCCGTTCATCGCGTCCTCGCCCATCGGAAAAACTGCCGCACTACCAACCTAAGACGTATCAGGGTGCGAGAAGTTACGCCCGGGGGGTGTGAGCTGCCTCTCGCCACGCTCCGTGTGCGCGTCGTACCCCGCTCATATCACACCTTCCCTCGCGCGGGACGTCACCCTCCCCGCAGTCACGGCAACCGAGCGTGATAGGAATCGTGGCATTCCGGTACGGACCGTCGCGCACACTCGCAGCGCGACGGCGGAACTGGGGAGGGAGTGCGCAGATGGCCAGGAACGTCGTCGTCACCGGCGGTGGCACGGGAATCGGGTACGAAGTCGCGCGGCGGTTCGCCGAGATGGACGACCACGTGGTGATCGTGGGACGGCGTCGGGCGGTCCTGGAGAAGGCCGCGGCCGACCTCGGGCCGAACGTCACCCCGCTGGTGTGCGACCTCGCCGACCCGGACGCCGTGGAGGCCGCGCTGCACGAACTGCCCGAGCGGATCGACGTCCTGGTCAACAACGCGGGCAGCCGGGAGACCGTGATCGGCGCCGGGCCGCACGCCCTGCTGGCCCGCTGGCGCGGCGACTTCGAGCGCAACGTGCTGACCGTGGTGCTGCTCACCGAGTCCGTCCGCGACCGGCTCGCCCCGGGCTCCGGCCGGGTGGTCACCGTCAGCTCCATCGCCGCGCTGCGCGGGGCCGGCTCGTACGGCGCCGCGAAGGCCTCGCTGCATGCCTGGAACCACTTCCTGGCCGCCCAGTTGGGCACCTCGGGCATCACCGCCAACATCGTGGCGCCGGGGACGGTCAGCGGCACCGAGTTCTTCGGGCCGCGGCTGGACGAGGCCGAGGTCGCCCGCCGGGCGGCCCGCACCCTGCTCGGGCGGATCGGCGAGACCGGCGAGGTCGCGGCGGCGGTGCACTTCCTCGCCTCGCCCGAGGCCGGGTTCATCACCGGCGAGATCCTGCACTGCAACGGCGGCGAGCTGCTGGGGCGTTGACCCGCCCGGGGCGTCGGCCTTCGGTGAGGGCCCGGACCGTGGGTCGGTCCGGGCCCTCGGCGTGTCGCGGCGGCCGTGTCGTGGGCGGTGGGCGGGTGGCTCAGGCGGGGCGGAAGCGGCGCAGCCGCAGGCTGTTGCTGACCACGAAGACCGAGGAGAAGGCCATCGCGGCCCCGGCGATCACCGGGTCGAGCAGCCCGGCCGCGGCCAGCGGGATCGCCGCGACGTTGTAGCCGAAGGCCCAGCACAGGTTGCCCTTGATGGTGGCGAGGGTCCTGCGGGAGAGCCGGATGGCGTCGGCGGCCGAGCGCAGGTCGCCGCGGACCAGGGTGAGGTCGGCGGCCTCGATCGCCGCGTCGGTGCCGGTGCCCATCGCCAGGCCCAGGTCGGCCTGGGCGAGGGCGGCCGCGTCGTTGACGCCGTCGCCGACCATCGCCACGACCTTGCCCTCGGCCTGCAGCCGCTTGACCGTCGCGACCTTGTCCTCGGGCAGCACCTCGGCGAACACGTCCCGCCCGGGGATGCCGAGCTCGGCCGCCACCGCCTCGGCGGCCGGCCGGTTGTCCCCGGTCAGCAGCACCGGCCGCAGGCCCAGCGCGCGGAGCCGGCCGATCGCCTCGGCGCTGGTCGGCCTGACCGCGTCGGCGACCTCCAGGACGGCCCGGGCCTCGCCGTCCCAGCCGACCGCGACCGCGGTGCGGCCGGCCGCCTCGGCGGCGGCCTTGGCGCGGGCCAGGGAGGGCGGCAGGTGCAGCGCCCGGTCGGCGAGCAGGGCCTCGTGCCCGGCGACCACCGTTCGGCCCGCCACGACGCCTTCCACGCCCCGGCCGGGCACGGCGCGGAAGTCCGCGACCGGGGGCAGCGCGCCGGTCCGCTCGACGGCGGCCGCGGCGACGGCGGCGGCGATCGGGTGCTCGGAGGCGTGTTCGACGGCGCCCGCCAGGCGCAGCGCCTCCGCCTCGTCGACGCCCTCGGCGGTGTGCACGGCGACCAGGGTCATCCGGCCGGTGGTGACGGTGCCGGTCTTGTCGAGGATGACGGTGTCGACCTTGCGGGTGGACTCCAGCACCTCGGGGCCCTTGATCAGGATGCCGAGCTGGGCGCCGCGGCCGGTGCCGACCATCAGGGCGGTCGGGGTGGCCAGGCCCAGGGCGCAGGGGCAGGCGATGATCAGCACGGCGACGGCGGCGGTGAAGGCCCCGGTCGGGTTGTCGGCGGCCAGCAGCCAGGCGACCAGGGTGGCCAGGGCGATGAGGATGACAGCGGGGACGAAGACGGCGGAGACCCGGTCGGCGAGGCGCTGCACGGCGGCCTTGCCGTTCTGGGCCTCCTCGACCAGCTGGGCCATCCGGGCGAGCCGGGTGTCGGCGCCGACCCGGGTGGCCTCGACCACCAGCCGCCCGCCCGCGTTGACGGTGGCGCCGGTGACGTCGTCGCCGACCGCGACCTCGACCGGGACGGACTCCCCGGTCAGCATCGAGGCGTCCACGGCGGAGCCGCCCTCGACCACCACGCCGTCGGTGGCGATCTTCTCGCCGGGCCGGACCACGAAGCGGTCGCCCACGGCGAGCCGGTCCACCGGCAGGCGCACCTCGCGGCCGTCCCGGAGGACGGCGACGTCCTTGGCGCCGAGGTCGAGCAGGGCGTGCAGCGCGGCGCCGGCCCGGCGCTTGGAGCGCGCCTCCAGGTGGCGGCCGAGCAGGATCAGCACGGTGACGGCGGCGGCGGTCTCCAGGTAGAGCGTGGAGGAGGGGTCGGTGCGGCCGATCGACAGCGAGAAGGCGTGGTGCATCCCGGGCATGCCGGCGTGGCCCCAGAACAGTGCCCAGAAGGACCAGCCGAAGGCGGCCAGGGTGCCGAGCGAGACCAGGGTGTCCATGGTGGCGGCGCCGTGCTTGAGGTTGGTCCAGGCCGCGCGGTGGAACGGCAGGCCGCCGTACACCACGACCGGGCCGGTGAGCGCGAAGGCCAGCCACTGCCAGTTGGTGAACTGGAGGGCCGGGAGCATCGACAGCAGGACCACCGGGACGCTGAGGACGGTGCTGGTCAGCAGCCGGTCGAGGAGGGGGTCGGGCCGGTCGGGGGCCGCGCCGGTGCCGTCGGCGGGCTCGGCGGCGGGCGCCGGGGGCGGCGGGAGCTCGGCGGTGTAGCCGGTGCGCTCGACCGTGGCGATCAGGTCCCCGACCGTGGTGCCGGGGCCGTAGTCGACCCGGGCCTTCTCGGTGGCGAAGTTGACGGTGGCCTCGACGCCGTCCATCCGGTTGAGCTTCTTCTCGATCCGGGCCGCGCAGGAGGCGCAGGTCATCCCGCCGATCGACAGTTCGACCCGGTCCCGGGCCCCGACGTCCGGGGCGGACGTGCTCATGCGGATCAGCTCCTCGTGGGGGGCGTGCGGCGGGGCCGCCGGTCGGGCCCCGCCGCACCTCGGCGGTTCAGGCGCTGCGGCCGACCAGTTCGTAGCCGGCCTCGTCGACGGCGGTGCGGACCTGCTCGTCCTCCAACGGGTCGGCGGAGGAGACCGTCACGGTCCCGGCCTTGGCGTCGGCGGCGACCCCGGTGACGCCGGTCAGGGCGGAGAGCTCCTCGCTGATGGCCTTCTCGCAGTGGCCGCAGCTCATGCCGGACACGGTGTAGGTGACGGTGCTGGACATCGGGGCCTCCGGGAGGTCGGTGCGGCCGGGCGCGGGCCCGGGGTCGGACGGTGTCGACGAACGTGCAACACCATACCCCTCTGGGGTATTCCTGGGATCGGTGGGGAGGTGTGCGGGAGGACACCTTCCGGAAACCGAGCCTAGGACGGCGCGGCGCCGGAGGGGCGGGCGGGTGAGTGCGCGTGGTGATCGTCCCTTATGTTCGATATGTGTTTCCGATCCGCCGCGCCCAGTCCCCCTCGGCCCCCACGGCAGCCGGACTGCCGCCGGAGCGGCAGCGCGGCGCCCTGCTCGCCGCCGACCTCCAGGACGTGCCGTTCTGGCGCCGCGCCGTCCCGGCGCTGCTCGCCGTCCTGCTGGTCGCGCTCGCGGACTTCCTCTCCGGCAAGGACCGCTACCTGGCCCCGCTGATGACCGTCGTACCGACCGTCGCGGCCCTGACCCTGCGGCCCCGCGAACTGCTCGCGGTCTGCGCGCTCGGGCTGCTCGCGGTGTTCGGGCTCAGCCACTACGACCAGGTCGACAACATCAACGACGCGCGCTTCCTCTACGGCGCGATGGTCAGCTACCTGGTGGTGACGCTGTTCTCGGCCTGGGTCGCCAAGCTGCGGATGCGGCGCGCGGCGGCGTTCGCGGCCGTCAGCTCCGTCGCCGAGGCCGCCCAGCGGGCGCTGCTGCGGCTGCCCGGGCCGGAGGTCGGGCCGCTGCGGCTGGCCGTGCGGTACGTCTCGGCGGCGGACGCCTCGCGGATCGGCGGGGACCTCTACTCCGTCCTGGAGACGCCGCACGGGACCCGGGTGGCGGTCGGCGACGTCCGCGGCAAGGGGCTGGGGGCCGTGCAGACGGCGGCGGTGGTGCTCGGCGCCTTCCGGGAGGCCGCGTACGACGAGTCCGGGCTGCGCGGTGTCGCGGCCAGGATCGAAGCCAGTGTCGAACGGCACGTACCGGAAGGGGAGTTCACCACGGCGCTGTTCGCGGAGTTCCGGACGCCCGGGGCGATGGAACTGCTCCAGTACGGGCACGTGCCGCCGATCCGGGTCGACGGCGAGGGGCGGGCGCACGTGCTGAACGCGCCGGACCCGTGGGTGCCGCTGGGCCTCAGCCGGCTGGCGGCGGGCGAACCGGCCAGCTGGGGGCAGCCGTTCGGGCCGGAGGACGTGCTGGTGCTCTGCACGGACGGGGTGATCGAGGCACGGCACCGCAGGAGCGGCGAGTTCTACCCGCTGGCGGAGCGGGTGGGGGCGCTGGTGCGGGGCGCCGGGCGCTCGGCGGGGGAGCTGGAGGCGGCGGTGGGGCGGGTCTACGGGGACCTGCTGGCGCACACCGGCGGGGAGCTGCGGGACGACGCGCTGCTGCTGCTGATCGCGCGGACGGACGGCTGACGGGGCCGACGGCTGACGGACGGCTGACGGCCGGGTGCGCCGGGAGCGCCGGGGGCGGTCCCCCCCCCGCCCCGCGGGGGGCGGGGGCCCGCCC
>NZ_JBHTRF010000031.1:10994-91392 GCF_042796115.1 Kitasatospora sp. NPDC056446
TGCTGCGCGGGGGCCGGGCGGGTGGCGGGGGCGGCGGGCGGCCGGCGGGGGGCGGGCGGGGGGCGCGGGGCGCGCGGGGGGGGGCCCCCCGCGCGCCGGGGGGGGCGGGGGGGCCCCCACGGCGCGGACGACGGCCGGGGTCAGCCGGCCAGCACGTCCGCGAGGGCGCGGAAGACGAGGGCGGTGGACGTGGCCCCCGGGTCCTGGTGGCCGGTGCTGCGTTCGCCCAGGTAGGAGGCCCGGCCCTTGCGGGCCCGGAGCGGGACGGTGTCGAGGGCGCCCCGCTCGGCGGCGTCGGCGGCCGCGGCGGCGGCCACGGGCAGGGCGGCACCGGTGGCGGCCGAGTCGCGGAACGCGGCGACGGCCGGGGTCCAGGCGTCCACGATGGTCTTGTCCCCGGGCTCGGCCTTGCCGAGGGCGCGGACGGCGTCCAGGCCGGCCGCCAGGGCCTCGGCGACCTCGGCCGGGCCGGCCGGACCGGGCAGGGCGGCGCCGATCGCGCGGAAGGCCTTGCCGTACAGCGGGCCGGAGGCGCCGCCGACCTTGGAGATCAGGGTGGTGCCGGTCTTGGTGAGGACGGCGCCGGGGCCGGCCTGCGGGAGGCCGTCGAGGGCGGTGAGGACGGCCGTGAAGCCGCGCCGCAGGTTGCTGCCGTGGTCGCCGTCGCCGATCGCGGAGTCCAGCTCGGTGAGCCGGGGCTCCTCCTTCCCGACGGCCGCCGCGACCGCGCGGATCCAGGCCTCGGCCAGCGGGGCGTCCAACAGCGGGGTGCCGGTCGGCGGGGTCCCGGTCGGCGCGGCGCCGGTCGGCTGGGTGTCGGAGTCCATCGCGATTCCTCCTCAGGCCCGCTTGAGGGCGGGGGTGTCGACCGGGGCGTCCCAGAGTTCCAGCAGCTGCGTGTCGGCCTTGGTGAGGGTGAGCGAGAAGCCCGCCATGTCGAGACTGGTGACGTAGTTGCCGACCAGGCTGCGGGCCACCGTGATGCCGCGCTCGGCGAGCCGGGCGGCGACCTCGCCGTAGACCACGTACAGCTCCAGCAGCGGGGTCGCGCCCAGGCCGTTGAGCAGGGCGATCACCTCGTCGCCCGGGGTCAGGTGGTGGTCGGTCAGGATGGTGTCGACCACCTCGGCGGCCAGCTCGCGGGCCGGACGGAGCTTCTCGCGGCGCCGGCCCGGCTCGCCGTGGATGCCGACGCCGACCTCGATCTCGTCCTCGGGAAGGTCGAAGCCGGGCTTTCCGGCGGCCGGGACGGTGGCGGCGGTGAGCGCGATCGCGAAGGAGCGGGAGGCGGCGTTGACCCGCTCGCCCAGCGCGGCCACCTCGTCCAGCGGGGCGCCGCGCTCGGCCAGCGCGCCGGCGGTCTTCTCGACCAGGACGGTCGCGCCGGTGCCCCGGCGGCCGGCCGTCCAGGTGGAGTCCTCGACCGCGACGTCGTCGTTGACCAGGACGGTGCGGACCTCCAGGCCCTCCTCGGCCGCGAGTTCGGCGGCGAGCTCGAAGTTCATCACGTCGCCGGTGTAGTTCTTCACGACGAAGACGACGCCGGCGCCGCTCTCCACGGCCTTGGCGGCGGCCAGCATCTGGTCCGGCACGGGCGAGGTGAACACCTCGCCGGGGCAGGCGGCGTCGAGCATGCCGGGGCCCACGAACCCGCCGTGCAGCGGCTCGTGACCGGACCCTCCACCGGAGATCAGCGCGACCTTGGGGCCGGCCGGGCGGACGGCCCGGGCGATCACCCGGTTGGGGATGTCCACCGTCAGCTCGGGGTGGGCGGCGGCGACTCCGGCCAGGGCGTCCTCCAGGACGCTCTCCGGGGTGTTGATCAGCTTCTTCAACGCTCTTCGCTCCCTTGGTGGCCCGGACGGGGACGCTGCGGCCGCGGAGGCCGCCGGACCCGACGCTACGCCAGACGGGGGTGCCCGGCACGGGGTGCGACACGCGCGATTCCGGTCACTCTCCCGGAGTAGTGGGACGGGACCGTAGGGTCGTCGGCATGAGCGGAAACGTGGGCATTGTTCTGGTCTCGCACAGCGCCCGGCTCGCCGAGGGGCTGCGCGAGCTGCTCGGCGAACTCGCCTCGGACGGCGTGCGAGTGGTGGTCGCGGCCGGGACGGAGGACGGCGGGCTCGGCACCAGCTACGACCTGATCGCCGGGGCGGTCGCGCGGGCGGACGGCGGGGCGGGCGTCGTGGTGCTGCCGGACCTCGGCAGCTCGGTGCTGACCGCCGTCACGGTGCTGGAGGACGAGCCGCGCCCGGGCGTGCGGCTGGTGGACGCGCCGTTCGTCGAGGGCGCGGTGGCCGCCGCCGTCACCGCCTCGACCGGGGCGGGCCTGGCCGAGGTGGTCGCGGCGGCCGAGGACGCGCGCTCCTTCCGGAAGCTGTAGGGCCCGTCGTCGCCCCGCAGGCGCGAGTTTGACGACGGGCCCCCGGAGCCCCGCCGTCACTTGGCGTCGCCGTAGCAGTCCACCACCGCCGTGGTGAGCGGGAAGCGCACCGGGGTGTCGCCGAAGACCAGCCGGCGGGCCTCGTCGGCGGCCTCGGTGACGGCGGCGGCCACCTCGTCGGCGAGGTTGGCCGGGGTGTGCACCACCACCTCGTCGTGCTGGAAGAACACCAGGTGCGGGCGGTCCGCCGGGCCCGCCGCGGGCAGCTCGGCGAGCCGCCGGCGCAGCGCCGCGAGCAGGGCGAGGGCCCAGTCGGCGGCGCTGGCCTGGATGACGAAGTTGCGGGTGAAGCGGCCGCGGGCGCGGGCGGTGCGCCCGCCGGCCTCGCCCGCCGTGTCGGCCTCGGTGAGGTCGAGGAAGTCGGCGGAGGCCGGCGGGCAGACCCGGCCGAGCCGGGAGGCGACCAGGCCGCCGTCCTCGCCGGTGCGGGCGGCGGCCTCGACGTAGCCCATCGCGGCCGGGTACTGGCGGCGCAGGGTGTTCAGCAGCGGGAGGATGTCGCCGCTGGTCTGCCCGTACATGGCGCCGAGCAGGCCGAGCTTGGCCTTCTCCCGGTCCCCCTGGAAGGCGCTGGCGGCGAGCGCCTCGTACAGGTCGCCGCCCGCCGCGGTGCGGGCCAGTCCGGCGTCCTGGGAGAGCGCGGCGAGCACCCGGGGCTCCAGCTGGGCGGCGTCGGCGACCACCAGCAGCCAGCCCGGGTCGGCGACGACGGCGCGGCGCAGGATGCGCGGGATCTGCAGGGCGCCGCCGCCGCGGCTGGCCCAGCGGCCGGAGACCACGCCGCCGACCACGTACTCGGGCCGGAACCGGCCGCCGCGGGCCCAGGCGTCCTGCCAGGCCCAGCCGTGCGCGACGTGGATCCGGGCGAGCTCCTTGTAGCGGATCAGCAGCCGGGCGGCCGGGTGGTCGATGCCCTTGAGCTCCCAGGAGCGGGTGGAGGCGAGCTGGATGCCCGCCTCGGAGAAGGCGCGCAGCACCTGGGTGTGCGAGTCGGGGTTGAACGGCTTGGCGCCGAGGGCCTGCTGGAGCTCGACCGAGAGCTCGGCGAGCAGCCGGGGCTGGGTGCCGGGGACGGCCGGGCGGGGGCCGAGCAGCTCGGTCAGCAGCCGGTCGTGGATGTCGGCGCGCCAGGGCAGGCCGTCGTGCGCCATCTCGGCGGCGGCCAGGGCGCCGGCCGACTCGGCGGCGACCAGCAGCCGGAACCGCTGCCGGGCGGCCGGGTCGGCGATGGCGGCGATCCGGCGCTGCTGCTCGGCGTGGACGGCGACCACGGCGGCCAGCGGGTCGGCGCCGGGCGGCAGTTGCAGCCGGTCGGGGGCGAAGAGGGTGTCCTGGCCGCCGTCGGCCTCGGCCAGGCCGGGCTCGGCCAGGTCCGCCGGGACGGGCAGGCCGTGCAGCCGGGCCCAGGCGGCGCCGAGCGAGCGCGGGGCGCCGAACCGGCCCTCGTGCGTCAGCAGCAGCGCCTCGACCAGCCGCAGGTCGTGGCAGCGGGCGAGCCGCTCGGGCAGGCGCGGCAGCAGCGGGGCGTACCCGGAGTCGGCGGCGGCCCACACCCAGCGCGGCCCGGGCGCGCTGCCGCTCCCGGCGGCCTCCCGGGCGGCGACGGCGGCGGCGAGGTCGCGGACGGCCTCGGGCGGGCCGAGCGGTGCTCCGGCGTCGTCCAGCGGCTGGAGCCGGCCGCCGGGGCCGTGCGGGTCGGGCGCGAGGGCCGTCCTGGGTGCCACGGGGGCTGCTCCTCTCCGGCGCGCGGTCGGGCGTGCGGGGTCGGGCACGGATGTGCGGGCTTACGGGTGTGCTGACCCGACGGTAACGGGTGGGTACGACAACGGGTGGAGGGGCGCATGGGCAGGGTGGGTGGCACGGCGTAGGGTCGGCGAAATGACCGACAACCCGTTCTTCCGGGCCAGCACACTGGCCTACGAACTTCCCCCCTTCGCCGAGATCCGGGAAGAGCACTACCTGCCCGCCTACCTGCGCGGCACGGCCGAGCAGTTGGCCGAGATCGCGGCGATCACCGCGGACCGGGGTGTGCCGACCTTCGAGAACACCCTGGTCGCGCTGGAGCGCTCCGGGGAGTTGCTGGGCCGGGTGGACGCGGTGTTCCGCAACCAGTCCTCGTCGGACACCACGGACCTGCTGGACGCGGTGGAGGCCGAGGTGAGCCCGCTGCTCGCCGCCCACCACGACGCGATCCACCTGGACCGCGCGCTGTTCGCCCGGATCGAGGAGCTGTACGGGCGCCGCGACGAGCTCGGCCTGGACCCGGAGTCGCTGCGGCTGCTGGAGCGCCGGTACCGGAACTTCGAGCGCTCCGGCGCCCGGCTGGGCGATGCCGAGCAGGCCCGGCTGCGCGAGCTGAACGCCGAACTCGCCGCGCTCGGCACCACGTTCCAGCAGAACGTGAACGCCGCCACCCGGGCCGCCGCGCTGGTCGTGGACTCCGCGGCGGAGCTGGCCGGGCTGTCCGAGGGCGCGATCGCCGGCGCCGCGGAGAACGCCCGGGTGCTCGGTCACGACGGCAGGTACGTGCTGAGCCTGAAGAGCCCCTCCGGGCAGCCCGAACTGGCCCAGCTCGCCGACCGCTCGGTCCGCGAGCGGCTGCTGGCCGCCTCGCTCGGCCGGGGCATCGCGGACAACGGTCCGCTGGCGATCCGGATGGCCGCGCTGCGCGCCGAGCGGGCCGAGCTGCTGGGGCACCCGAGCCACGCCGCGTACGTGGTGGCGGACGAGACGGCCGGCACGGTCGGGGCGGTCTCCGCGCTGCTGGCCCGCCTGGTGGAGCCGGCCGTGGCCAACGCCCGCCGGGAGGCCGCCGAACTGGCCAGGGCGGCGGCCGAGGACGGGATCGCGGAGATCGCCGCGCACGACTGGGCGTACTACTCGGAGCGGGTCCGGCAGAGCTCGTTCCAGGTGGACGCGGCGGTGCTGCGCCCGTACTTCGAACTGGAGCGGGTGCTGCGCGACGGCGTGTTCTTCGCGGCCGGGCTGGCGTACGGGGTGACCTTCACCGAGCGGCCGGACCTCACGGCCCACCACCCGGACGCGCGGGTCTTCGAGGTGTTCGAGGAGGACGGCACCCCGCTGGGCCTGTTCATCGGCGACTTCCACGCCCGGGCGTCCAAGCGCGGCGGCGCCTGGATGGACGCGCTGGTCCCGCAGTCCGGGCTGGCCGGGCGGCGGCCGGTGGTGCTGAACAACCTCAACATCCCGCGCCCGGCGCCCGGCGAGCCGGTGCTGATGTCCTGGGACGAGGTGCGCACGCTCTTCCACGAGTTCGGGCACGCGCTGCACGGGCTGTTCTCGGACGTGCGCTACCCGCTGTTCTCGGGCACCTCGGTGCCGCGCGACTTCGTCGAGTTCCCCTCGCAGGTCAACGAGATGTGGATGGTCCGCCCCGAGGTGCTGGCCAACTACGCCCGCCACCACGAGACCGGGGAGGCGCTGCCGGCCGCGCTGGTCGAGCGGATGACGGCGGCCGAGGGCTTCGGGCAGGGCTTCCGCACCGTGGAGTACCTGGCGGCCACGCTGCTGGACTGGGCCTGGCACACCCTGCCGAGGGGCGAGGAGGTCGCGGACGCCGAGGAGTTCGAGGCGCGGGCGCTCGCCGCGGCCGGGATCGCGGTGGACGCGGTCCCGCCGCGCTACCGGACGGCGTACTTCCAGCACATCTTCGCCAGCGGCTACAGCGCGGCGTACTACGCCTACATCTGGTCCGAGGTGCTGGACGCCGACACCGTGCAGTGGTTCGAGGGCAACGGGCGCTCGGTGCGGGAGAGCGGCGAGGTGTTCCGGCGCGAGCTGCTGGCGCGCGGCTTCAGCCGTGACCCGCTGGAGTCGTTCCGCGCGGTCGTCGGCCGGGCTCCGGAGACCGGGCCGCTGCTGGCCCGCCGGGGGCTGGCCTGACCGGGGTCACCGCGGGCCGAGGGTGACCGTCACCGGGGTGCCCGGGCGGGCGTGCGGGAGCCGGACGCCGACGGTTCCGGCCCGCCCGTCCGCCGGCTGCTCGACCTCGACGCGGGCCCCGGCGGGGGAGACGGTGACCCGGACGCCGTGCGGGAACGCGGCCGGGGGGAGCAGGACCTCGCTGCTGTGCCCGGTGCCGTCGGCGGTCCAGCGGACGGTGCCGCCGCCGTCGGCGCGGACCTCGGTGCGCACGCCGGTGCCGGCGACGGCGGCCGGGTACGGGCCGAAGGCGGGCTCGGCGCCGGGGGCGGGGTGCCCGGCCGGGTCGAGCGCGCAGTAGCCGCCGGTGCCCCGGCACCAGTACCACATGGTCCAGCCCTCGGCGAAGCCGTCCATCGCGGCGACCTGCCGGCGGACCAGCTGCCGGTTGCCCGGCCTGCGGGAGTCCGGCGGGCCCCACTCGCCGACCAGGACCGGCAGCCGGTGGGCGGCCGGGTAGGCGGTGATCGCGGCGGCGTACCGCTCGACGAACCCGCCGGACGGGTCCCAGTCGGCGCCGTTCTCCACGGCGGTGTCGTAGAAGTGCGGCGCGTACCCGAGCCGGGGCGCGCCGGGGCGGGGGTCGGCGAAGCCGGGCAGCCGGGTCGGCACGCCCTGGCCGACCAGGACGGTGGGCTCCACGAACAGCCAGGACCGGGAGTCGGCCCGGCGCACGGCCGCGATCAGGCGGCGGTACATGTCGGCGAGCCTGCCCTGTTCCAGGGCGGCGGAGGCGGCGGCCAGCACGGCCGGGTCGCTCGGGTCGCCGTCCACCGGGCCGAACGGCTCGTTGAACAGGTCGTAGCCCAGCAGTGAGCGGTGGCCGCGTAGTTCGCGGGCGAGCCGGGTGTAGAAGTCGGCCTGCCAGGCGCGCAGGTCGGGGTCGTCGTAGAGGTGGCGGAAGGCGGCCTGCACGGCGGGCTGGAAGTAGCCGGCGAACCAGTCGGCCGGGTCGGGGGTGAAGGGCAGCCCGTCGTCCCGGGTGGCCCAGGGCGGGATGCCGTTGGTGCCGCCGCCGAACCGCGGCCCGTAGACGTCCTGGTGGAAGTCGACCAGGACGAGCAGGCCCAGCCGGTCGGCCCGGTCCAGGAGCCCTCGCAGGCGGCCCAGTTCGGCGGGGTCGAGGCGGCCGCGTTCGGGCTCCAGCCTGGTCCAGGAGACCGGCAGCCGGACGAGCGTGAAGCCCTGGGCGGCGACGGACGTGAGGTCGGCCCCGGTGGCCTCGGCGTACTTGTCGAGGTTGAAGCCGCGCAGCCCGAGGCGGCGGCCCTGGGCGTCGGTGAGGGCGGTGCGGCCGTCCGGGCCGGTGGCCGTGCCGGTGGGGAAGCGGTCGGTGGCGGGGCGGTCGCCGGCGGGGCGCGCGGCGGGGTCGCCGTGGGCCGGGGCGGCGGTCAGCGCGGCGGTGGCGGCGAGCAGCAGGGCAACGGCGGTGCGGCGCAGGCGCATCGGGGACCTCGCACGGCGGGGGGTGGGGGCCCGATGATGCCCGGGCAGCCGCCCGCCGCACAAGGGTCGTGCGCGGAAGGGGAGTTCGGCCCGCCCGGGGCCGGCTGGGGGTGGTGCCGGCCGGGGATGCTCGGGGCCGGCCGGGGGCGGCTCCGGCCGGGGAGGTGTCAGCCGGCCGCCGGGGCCGGGGGCTCGGCGGGGGCGGTCGCCGTCGCGGCGGTCGGCAGGTCGGCGGCGGCGGCCAGCCGGCCCCAGAGCAGGTCGGCCAGGGCCTGCACCATCCGGGTGCGCGAGCAGGGCCTGGTCTCCAGCCACCAGTCCCCGGCGGCCAGCACCATGCCGGTGATGCCCCGCCCCCAGGCCTCAGCGAGCAGGTCGCGGTCGGCGCCGAGGTCGACCTGGCTCTGTACGGCGCGGGTGATCTCCTCGGCGATCTGCCGCAGCGCGGGGGCGAGCGCGTTGCCGGCGCCGCCCGGGTCGCCCGGTTCGGGGTGGGTGAGCAGCCGGTAGACCTGGGGGCGGGCCTCGATGCCGGCGAGGTAGGTGTCGAGTACGTGCTCGACCCGGTCGCGACGTTCCAGCGGTTCGGCGAGGGCGGCCCGGACGGCGGCGAGCAGCCCGCCGGTGTGGCGTTCGGTGAGGGCGCCGATGAGGCCGTTCCGGTCGCCGAAGTGCCGGTAGAGGATCGGCTTGGTGATGCCGGCCTCGGCGGCGATGGCGTTCATGCTGGCGCCCGGGCCCTCGCGCTGGATGACCCGGTCGGCGGCGTTGAGCAGCTGCTCGCGGCGGGGCTCTCGGGACATGCGCTGCTCCTCGGATCCTGGGGGCGGTCTGGGTGCCGGCGCCGTTCGGGGCGTTGACACCGGTTACCAATCAGTAGCAGACTCCGACGATGTTACCCGAGGTAACACCCCGGTCGGCCCCACACGTCTTCGGAGGCAAGCACCCATGAGCAGCACGTTCTCGCTGGACCCGGGCGCGGACCAGCTCGCCGTACGCGACTGGCTGCACGGCTTCGCCGCCGACGTGATGCGCCCGGCCGCCGCCGAGTGGGACGAGCGCGAGGAGACCCCCTGGCCGATCATCCAGGAGGCCGCCAAACTGGGCATCTACTCCCTGGACTTCTACGCCCAGCAGTACTTCGACCCCTCCGGCGTCGGCATCCCGATCGCCATGGAGGAACTGTTCTGGGGCGACGCGGGCCTCGGTCTGGCGATCGTCGGCACCACCCTGGCCGCCGTCGCGGTGCTCGCCAACGGCACCGACGAGCAGATCGGCACCTGGACCCCGCAGATGTTCGGCACCCCGGACGACCTCAAGGTGGCGGCCTTCTGCTCCTCCGAGCCCGACGCCGGCTCCGACGTCTCCGCGCTGCGCACCCGGGCGGTGTACGACGCGGCCAAGGACGAGTGGGTGCTCACCGGCACCAAGACCTGGGCCACCAACGGCGGGATCGCCGCCGTCCACGTCGTGGTCGCCACCGTCGACCCGGAGCTGGGGGCGAAGGGGCAGGCCTCCTTCGTCGTCCCGCCGGGCACGCCCGGGCTCAGCCAGGGCCAGAAGTTCAAGAAGCACGGCATCCGGGCCTCGCACACCGCCGAGGTGGTGCTGGACGGCGTCCGGGTGCCCGGCAGCTGCCTGCTCGGCGGCAAGGAGAAGCTGGACGAGCGGCTGGCCCGCGCCCGCGAGGGCGTCAAGCGCCCGGGCGGCCGGGGCAACGCGGCGATGGCCACCTTCGAGGCCTCCCGCCCGGCCGTCGGCGCGCAGGCGATCGGCATCGCCCGGGCCGCGTACGAGGTGGCGCTGGACTACGCGCGGACGCGCGAGCAGTTCGGCCGCCCGATCATCGACAACCAGGGCGTGGCCTTCCAGCTCGCCGACATGCGGACCCGGATCGACGCGGCCCGGCTGCTGGTGTGGCGGGCGTCCTGGATGGCGGTCAACAACCGGCCGTTCACGGCGGCCGAGGGCTCGATGTCCAAGCTGTACGCGGGTGAGACGGCGAAGTACGTCACCGCGCAGGCGATGCAGATCCTCGGCGGCAACGGCTTCACCCGGGAGTACCCGGTGGAGCGGATGCACCGGGACAGCGCGATCTACTCGATCTTCGAGGGGACCAGCGAGATCCAGCGGCTGGTGATCGCCCGGGCGATCTCGGGGGTGCCGATCCGCTGACGGTCCGCCGGCGGTCCGGGCCGGGAAGGCCGCCCGTGCGGTCGGCCGATCGTACCGGCGCCGGGCTCAGAACCGCGCCGGGCGTCCCGCCAGGAAGGCGGCCAGGCCCTCGTGGACGTCCGGGGCCTCCCGGGAGCGGCGCTCCCAGGGGGCCAGCGCCTCCGCCGTCCGCTCGGGAGGGACGGCCAGGGCGGCCTTCACGGCGCCGATGGTCTGCGGTGAGCGGCGGGTCAGCACCCGGGCGAAGTCCAGGGCGGCGGCGTCCAGTTCGGCGTCCGGCAGGACCCGTTCGGCGAGCCCCAGCGGCAGCGCGTCCCGGCCGGGCACCAACTCGCCCGAGAACAGCAGGTACTTGGCGCGGGCCGGGCCGACCAGCCGGGCCAGCCGCAGGGTCGGCACCGCCGGGTAGACCACGCCGAGCTTGGCCGGGGTGATCCCCAGCCGGGCGTCCTCGGCGACGAAGCGCAGGTCGCAGGCGACGGCCAGCTGGCAGCCGCCGCCGACGCAGGCGCCGTGCACCACCGCGATCGTCGGGTGCGGGAAGGCCGCCAGCGCCTCCTCGGCGGCGACGTTGACCGCGTGGTAGGCGTCCGCGCGCTCCGGATCGCCGTAGACCTCGGCGAGTTCGGCGATGTCCGCGCCCGCGCTGAAGGTGTTCCCGGCGCCGGTGAGCAGTAGGGCGCGAACGCCCTCGTGCCCGGCGAGCAGCTCCAGCACCTCGGGCAGCGCCTGCCAGATCGCCAGGGTCACCGCGTTGCGGCGGTGCGGGCGGTCGAACTCCAGCACCGCGACGCCGTCCCCGCCGACGTACGCGTGGAGGCCGTCGACCCGCGGGGGCAGGGCGGAGCGGTCCCGTGTGAGCAGCGGTCGGTCCATGCGCACCTCCGGTCGTGGTGCGCACACTCTCTCAGGCGGCGTCGCCGCAGTAGTCCCCGAGGCCCCGTTCGACCAGGGCGAAGGCGCGGCGGGCGGCGTCGAGCGCGGAGGGCAGGGCGTCCTCGGCGCGTTCGCCGGACAGCATCCGGCGGTGGTTTCCGGCGATCAGCGTCAGCCGGACGGACAGCAGTTGGGCGGCGGCGACCTCGGCGGTCAGTCCGTCGTGGGCCGGGTCCTGGGCGAGCAGTTCGGCGGCCAGCAGGGGTTGTGCCTGCTGGTCGAAGCCGGCGGCGGCGCGCAGTGCCAGCGCCGGGGTGCGGTGGATCAGCCGGATCACGTCGAGGATCACCGGGTCGTCGTTCAGGCCGGTGGCCGGGTCGTGGCCGTGCAGCGCCAGGAGGAACTGCTCGCGCAGCGCGGTCACCGCCGAGGTGCCGGCGGGGCGCTCGCGGACGATCCGGGCCGGTTCGTCGAGGTGCTGCTCCATCGGGCCCATGACCAGGTCTTCCTTGCTGGGGAAGTAGTTGAAGACGGTCATCTTGGAGACCTCGGAGGCAGCCGCGATCTCGGCCACCGACACCTGGTCGAAGCCCCGTTCGGCGAACAGGCCGATGGCGGTGCGCCAGATCCGGCCGCCGGTCCGGATCTTCTTGCGCTCGCGCAGCGGGAGCGCGTCGAGGTCGACGTCGGGGCCGAAGTCCGGAAGGGGGTGCATCGCCATGGAGGGACTGTACCAGGATCAAAGGTTGACCGGGCTGAAAGATATGCCGGGATGAAGAATTGACCGAGTCTAAAAATCCTGCCATGGTGAGGACGTGCCGCCGGACGCCCCGCTCCGGTGCGAACTCCACCGACCCTGGGGGGAATTGACGATGGAACGCGCCACCCCGACCGCACCCGCAGCCGTACCCGAACCCGCAGCCGTACCCGCACCCGCTCCCGTGCCCGAAGCCCCGACCGCCCCCGACGGGGCGCTGATGACGCAGGCCCAGCGCGGGCTGGCGATGCTGCTCTGCCTGGTCACGATCGTGCTGGCGGTGCTCGACTCCAACATCGTCTCGGCGGCCACCGTGCCGATCGTCCGCGACCTCGACCCCGTGCACGGCGTCGACCGGTTGCCCTGGCTGATCAGCGCCTTCGCCCTGGCCGCCACCGCGCTGCTGCCGCTCTACGGCAGGCTCTGCGACCTGTACGGCGCCAAGCGGGTGCTGCTCGGCGCCCTCGGCGCCTTCCTGCTCGGCTCGGGGCTGTGCGGTGCCGCGCAGTCGATGGGGCAGCTGATCGCCTTCCGGGCCGTCCAGGGCATCGGCGGCGGCGGGCTGATGAGCGTCACCCTGGTGGTCATCGCCCACCTCAGGGACCCGGAGCCCGGCGGAAAGGGCGGCGGCAAGGGCGGTGGCAGGGGCGGTGGCAAGGGCGGCGCGGTGGGCGGGATCGTCGCGGGCCTCGGCATGGCGGTCGGCCCGCTGGTCGGGGCGCTGTTCACCGACCACCTGGGCTGGCGCTGGATCTTCTACGTCAACCTGCCGTTCGGCCTGCTGGTGCTGGCCGGCATCGCCCTGGTGGTCAAGCTGCCCCCGGCGGCCGGGCGCCGGAGCCTGGACTTCCCCGGCGCGGCCCTGGCCGCCGCCTTCGCCACCGCTCTGCTGCTGCTCACCGAGTGGGGCGGCAAGGACTACGCCTGGACCTCCCCGGTGATCCTCGGGCTCGGCTCCGCCGTCCTGGCCTCGCTCGGCCTCTTCCTGTGGCGCCAGGCCACCGCCGCCGAACCGATCCTGCCGCTGTCGCTGTTCCGGATCCCGGTGGTGCGGCTCGGCTTCGCCATCCAGGGCCTGGTCGGGATGGCCATGACCGGCTCGATCGTCTACGTGATGCTCTACCTCCAGATCGCCCGTGGGATCGCCCCGACCACGGCCGGCCTCTACCTGGTCCCGATGGCCGCCGGGATGACCGCGGCCGGCCTGCTGGTCGGCCGGCTGGCCGAGCGCGGCCACCCGGTCCGGACCTTCCTGGTGGCCGGCGCCGGCTGCGCCGCGCTCGCCCTCGTCCTGCTCGGGCTCGGCGGGCCGGACACCGGGCTGTGGGCGGTGGCGGCCGAACTCGCCCTGCTGGGCTGCGGACTGGGCCAGCTGATCGGGCAGCTGATCACCGCCGTGCAGGAGGCCGCGCCCCGGCACCAGCTCGGTGTCGCGACCACCGGGGCGCGGTTCTTCCAGACCCTCGGCGGCGCGCTCGGCGCGGCCCTGTTCGGCACCGTCCTCGCCCGGGTCTACGAGGCGGCCGAGCCGGGACGGGCGCTCGGCGCGGTGCGCACGCTCACCGGCGCGGCCCGCGAGCACGCGCTGGGCAGCTTCACCGACGCGGTGGACGTGGTGTTCCTGGCGGCCGGCGGGGTGCTGGCACTGGTCCTGCTGCTCGCGCTGCGGCTGCGGCCGGCCGGGGACGGCCCGGCCGGACCGGCGGAGGAGCAACAGGTGGGCGAGCGGCCGGCGGAGGGTCAGCCGGTGCTCGCGGCCTGAACGCCCGGCGGCGCGGGGTCCGGCGGACCGTGGGGGAGTCCACCGGGCACCGCGCCGTCCGGAGCCCTCGCCGCCGGGCGCCGGCCCCGCGCCGTCCGGGCATCGGCCCCGCGCCGTCGGGGGCCGGTGCCGCCGGGGCCTCAGGCCTCGGCGCTCCAGTCGTGGGCCAGGATCGCCCAGATCTCCTTGTCGTAGCGGACCCCGTTGTAGAGGTACCACTCGCGCAGCACACCGTCCCGCGTCATGCCGACCCGCTCGGCGACGGCGCGGCTGCGGGCGTTGACGGAGGTGCACCACCACTCGGCGCGGTGCAGGCCCCGGGTGACGAAGGCGTAGTCGAGCAGCCGCTGCACGGCGGCGGTGATCAGGCCGCCGCCCTCGCCGGCCGGCTCGGTCCAGGCGCCGATCTCGCAGACGCCGGACACGGTGTCGAAGCTCACGAACATCACGCCGCCGACCAGCGTGCCGTCCAGCCAGATGCCGTAGATCCGCTTCCGGTCGGCGGCCTGGCCGTCGTTGTAGCGCTGGAGGGTGGCGCGGGCGGAGTCCAGGTCGGTGGAGAAGGTGGCCCACGGGATCCACGGGTCGGTGTGGGCGCGGGCGCGGTCGATGTGGGCCAGGAACTCGGGGGCCTGCCAGGGCTCCAGCGGGCGCAGTTCGGCGTGGTCGGTGAGCGGTACGGCAAACACGGGCGGGCCTTTCACGGAGGGTGCGCTGGCTGGTCGGACTCATTCATAACAAACGTTTGGTATGTACGATAGCCCCATGACGCCGGCCCGTGGAGACCATGACGCCCGCCGCTCGGACGTGTCCGAGGGGGTGTGGCGGGTGCTCTCCAGTCGGGGCTTCGAGGGGCTGACCCTGCGCGCGGTGGCCGCCGAACTTGGCGCCTCCACCGGGATGTTGACGCACTACTTCCCGAACAAGCGGGCGTTGCTGAGCCATGCCCTGGAGGAGTTGGACCGCCGCTCGGTCGCCCGGCCCCGGCGCACCGAGCCCGCCGACGGCAGTCCGCCGCCGCCCGCCGGGCTGCCCAGGCTGCGGGCGGTGCTGCTCGACGTCCTGCCGCTGGACGGGGAGGCCGCCGCCGACAACCGGATCTGGGTCGGCTCCTGGGACCACGCCCTGGCCGATCCGGAGCTCTCGGCCGCGCACGCGGGCCGCTACGCCCGCTCGCGGGTGGCGCTCACGGAGCTCGTCGCGGACGCCCAGCGGCTCGGGCAGCTCCCGGCGCAGTCCGATCCGGCCGAACTCGCGGCCGGGGCGCAGGCCTTCGTGCTCGGACTGGTGGTGCAGGCGCTGTTCGCCCCGGAGGAGTTCCCGCCGGATCGGCAGGTCGCACTGCTGGACGCCCATCTGGCCGGGCTGGCGGGCTGACCGGACGCCGGAAGACCGCCGGAATGGTCCCGGGTGGGGGATTCGCCCGGGATTTCCGTTGATCGGGCCGCCTGGCGGAATTGTCCGGAGCCGCGCGATTGCCGGAACCCGGCGGCAATGGCCGGGGCGGCTATTCGCAGCGGTCATGACACGCATTGTCACGGGATATGCGCGGTGGGTGTTTGGCATTACCCGGTGGACCGGTGCGACTACGCATGGTGGCGATTGCCGCGGTGGCCTGCGCGAATTGCAGGGAGGTGCCCCCAGCAGGATTCGAACCTGCGACCTACCGCTTAGAAGGCGGGTGCTCTATCCGCTGAGCTATGGGGGCGGGACGGGCGGCGCCCGGATGGGCGTGACCGTGGCCGGGATCGGGCGACGAGCGCCGGGGCGCGCGTTGTCCGGCCCCGTACCTGAGGGTGGGGGTGGGGGTCGGTGGGCCCTGGCCCTGTCGGGGACAGGATAAGGGTGTCCAGTTCCCCGGTCGGGTGTGACGACACCGTCGTTGGTGTGTCGGTTCGGTGGAGCGGTCCGATAATCGCAGGTGAAGGCCGTGCGTGCAGCGGTCTGGGAGTGTTCGGCGCCGGACGTTGTGCAGTCGTTACGGGGCTGCCTCCTCACCCGTTATGGATTCGACACGGAGAATGTGCCGCCGACGGCGCGGGTGGGGGGCGGTAATCGCGCTTGCGCCGGTCGGATGACGTGCGCGGACGGTCCCCGCGGAGTGTTCCGGCGCGCGCCGGCGAGGGCGCCGATCAGCGGGTTTGTTGTCATGCCCGCGAAGAGAGCGGGGCGAAGTGCTCCCGGAAGGCCGAAATTCACCCCTGCGAGTGACAACTCTTCCACCGGCCCGAGTTATCCACAGGATTTCGGAAGTCGCCGGCCCGGATTTCTCCGGAAGTGCACACTCCAGTCGCACCGCTCGATTCCGTACGGTGCATCGGCGAGAACGGAGGGTGTGCCGTGAACGAGTCGTACGTGACGGTGGTCGGCAATGTCGCGACGGAGGTGGGCTACCGGGAAACCGCCGGCGGGGTGCCGATGGCGGACTTCCGACTCGGCTGCACCGAGCGGCGCTACGACCGGCAGCGCGAGTGCTGGGTGGACGGCGGGACGCAGTGGGTGACGGTGACGGCCTGGCGGGCGCTGGCGGTGAACCTGATCGGTTCGCTGTCCAAGGGCGATCCGGTGCTGGTGAGCGGTCGGCTGCGGGTGCGGGAGTGGTTGGACGGCGAGGTGCGGCGCAGCCGGGCCGAGATCGACGCCCGATCGGTCGGACACGACCTCACCCGTGGTACCTCGGCCTTCCGTTGGGCGGCGGGGGTGCGCGGGCGGTCGCCGGGCGGTCCGGGGCCGGCCGGGGCGGAGGCCGGTGGCGAGGCCGGCGGGGAGACGGTGCCGGAGTGGATCGTGAGCGCGCTGGAGGCGCGCAGGGCTGTCGCGGCGGCCCCGGCGGCCCCGGCGGCGCTCCCCGTGCCGGCCGCGGCGCCCGGTCCGCGGGCGCTGCCGCCGGGTGCGCGGCCGGTGGCGGGCGGTCCGGGCGGGCCCGGCGAGATGGCCGGGAGCGGACGGGGAGGTGACGGGCCGGAAGCGCTCGGTTGATCGGTCGGTGTCCTTCTCTGTCGACAAATATGTTGATCGAGAACGTTGTTGCACCCGCACGTGCAATCCCGGCCTGATAACGGAAAAGATACGGCGGGTTTCTGGCCCACCGTCAGCTTGTGTGGAACCTGAGGGGGTTGATAACGATCCAGATACGGAATCGTCCTGATTTCGCATGGGGGTTTCGGGGCCTCTGGGGGTCAATAGGATTCGTCTGGTTCATACCCGCAGCAGTGCCATCAGGGGGCACGCGCGGCACAGCAAGTCGGCGGGCTGCCCATCGGTGCGGCCTGACCCGGAGGGATCCCAGATGTTCCAGAGGCAGGGGCGGAATCTGTCCCGGATAACCACTGTCATGCTCACGACCGGCTTGACGCTGGGCGGAGGCCTGTTCGCGGCCGGTGCGGCGGTCGCGGCGGACACCCCGGGTGCGGGTGTGACCGCTGTGGTGCAGCCCACCATGCTCGGCGAGAAGATCGAGGTCGACGGGGGCACCGTCGACGGCGGCCTCTTCACCCTCAAGACCGCCGACGGCGAGCTCCAGACGTACTGCATCGACTTCGGCTTCCCGGTCGACATCCGGAAGAAGATCCAGTACCAGGAGTCCGACTGGGCCTCCAGCTCCCTCGGCGACAAGAACAAGGTCGAGGCGGCCGCCAAGATCCGCTGGATCCTGGAGAACTCCTACCCCCAGGTCAAGGACCTCGCGGCGCTCGCCAAGACCGCCGGCGCGGGCAGCCTGACGGCGGAGGACGCCGCCGCGGGCACCCAGGCCGCGATCTGGAAGTTCTCGGACAACAAGAACGCCGTCCCGCACAGCGACAGCGCCAAGAAGCTGCGCGACTACCTGACGGGCGCCGCCAACAAGGGCATCGCCGCCGAGCCCAAGCCGTCGCTGAGCCTCAGCCCGGACTCGGTCTCCGGCAAGTCCGGTGCCAAGCTCGGCCCGTTCACCCTCAACTCCAGCGCCTCCGAGGTGAAGCTCGCCGTCAGCGGCGACGCCGCCGACAAGGTCAAGCTGCTGGACAAGGACGGCAAGCCGGTCGGCGCGAGCCTGGCCGGTCCGATCGCCAAGGACACCCCGCTGTTCCTGGACGTCCCGGCCGGCACCCCGGACGGTTCGGTCGCCCTCAACGCCAGCGCCAGCACCGTGGTGCCCAGCGGCCGGGTCTTCCTCAGCAAGGGCTACACCCGCGACGAGCACAGCCAGACCATGATCCTGGCCGGCTCCACCAAGCTCAACGTCGCCGCGGCGGCCAAGGCCACCTGGAAGCAGGGCAAGGGCGCGCTGATCGACAGCACCGCCAAGGTCGAGTGCGCCAGCGGCGGCGTGCGCGTCTCCGTCACCAACGGTGGCGACGAGGCCGGCGCCGTCACGGTCGGCAAGCAGCAGCTGACCGTCCAGCCGGGCAAGACCGAGAGCGTGCTGGTGCAGGTCGCCGAGAAGACCGGTTACAAGATCACCGTGACCGGCCCGAACGGCTACAGCCGTGACTTCGAGGGCGTGCTGGACTGCAAGACCGGCACCGGCACCCCGACCTCGGGCCCGACCACCCCGGCCGCGACCACCCCCGCGACCGGCACCCCGTCGGGCACCCCCTCGGGCACCCCGAGCGCCGGCGCCGGCCAGCCGACCCCGAGCAGCACCAGCGCCGCCCCCGGCACCGGTGGCCTGGCCCAGACCGGTGCCAATGACTCGACCCCGATCCTCGCCGCCGTCGCCGGTGGCCTGGTCGTGGCCGGTGGCGCCGCCGTCTTCGTCCTGCGCCGCCGCGGCCGCCACGGCCGCACCACCGCCTGACCCGTCTGAGCACCGGGCCGGGAGGCGCTGACCTCCTGAGACCCTGAGCCAGCGGAACCGGCCCGGTTCCCCGCACCAGCTGCGGGGGCCGGGCCGTCGCTGCTTCCCGGGCGCGGCCGTCCCGGATACCCCGGTGGGGGTCGCCGGGCGGTTCGGGACCCCCGGCCGGGTGCGGCACAATGGAAGGCTGAAACCCGAATTACTCCCGACGACGCCGGAGCGATCTCACGTGGCGGAATACATCTACACGATGCGCAAGGTGCGCAAGGCTCACGGAGACAAGGTCATCCTTGACGACGTGACGCTCAGCTTCCTCCCCGGAGCGAAGATCGGCGTCGTGGGCCCCAACGGCGCCGGTAAGTCCACCGTGCTGAAGATGATGGCCGGCCTGGAGCACCCCTCCAACGGCGACGCCTTCCTCTCGCCCGGCTTCACCGTCGGCATGCTCCTCCAGGAGCCGCCGCTGGACGAGACCAAGACGGTCCTGGAGAACGTCCAGGACGGCGTCAAGGAGATCAAGGGCAAGCTCGACCGCTTCAACGAGATCGCCGAGCTGATGGCGACCGACTACTCGGACGCGCTGCTCGACGAGATGGGCAAGCTCCAGGAGGAGCTGGACCACGCCGAGGCCTGGGACCTGGACGCCCAGCTGGAGCAGGCCATGGACGCCCTGGGCTGCCCGCCCGGCGACTGGGCCGTCACCAAGCTCTCCGGTGGCGAGAAGCGCCGCGTCGCGCTCTGCAAGCTGCTGCTGGAGGCCCCCGACCTGCTGCTGCTCGACGAGCCCACCAACCACCTGGACGCCGAGTCGGTGAACTGGCTGGAGCAGCACCTGGCCAAGTACAAGGGCACCGTCGTGGCCGTCACCCACGACCGGTACTTCCTGGACAACGTGGCCGGCTGGATCCTGGAGCTCGACCGCGGCCGCGCCATCGGCTACGAGGGCAACTACTCCACGTACCTGGAGAGCAAGCAGTCCCGCCTCAAGGTCGAGGGCCAGAAGGACGCCAAGCGCGCCAAGCGCCTCCGGGAAGAGCTGGAGTGGGTCCGCTCCAACGCCAAGGGCCGCCAGGCGAAGTCCAAGGCGCGTCTGGCCCGCTACGAGGAGATGGCGGCCGAGGCCGACAAGATGCGGAAGCTGGACTTCGAGGAGATCCAGATCCCGCCGGGCCCGCGTCTGGGCAGCGTCGTCATCGAGGTCGAGAACCTCAACAAGGCCTTCGGCGAGAAGGTCCTGATCGACGACCTCAGCTTCACCCTGCCGCGCAACGGCATCGTCGGCATCATCGGCCCGAACGGCGCCGGCAAGACCACCCTGTTCAAGATGCTCCAGGACCTGGAGACCCCGGACAGCGGCGTGGTCAAGGTCGGCGAGACGGTCAAGATCAGCTACGTCGACCAGAGCCGCGCCAACATCGACCCGAAGAAGACCCTCTGGGAGGTCGTCTCCGACGGTCTGGACTGGATCAACGTCGGCCAGGTCGAGATGCCGTCCCGCGCCTACGTGTCGGCGTTCGGCTTCAAGGGCCCGGACCAGCAGAAGCCGGCCGGCGTGCTCTCCGGCGGTGAGCGCAACCGCCTGAACCTGGCGCTGACCCTCAAGCAGGGCGGCAACCTGCTGCTCCTCGACGAGCCCACCAACGACCTCGACGTCGAGACGCTCTCCTCGCTGGAGAACGCCCTGCTGGAGTTCCCCGGCTGCGCCGTGGTCATCTCCCACGACCGCTGGTTCCTGGACCGGGTGGCCACCCACATCCTCGCCTACGAGGGCGAGAGCAAGTGGTTCTGGTTCGAGGGCAACTTCGAGTCCTACGAGAAGAACAAGATCGAGCGGCTGGGCGCCGACGCCGCCCGTCCGCACCGGGCCACCTACAAGAAGCTGACCCGAGGCTGACATCCAGCCGTCACAACGGCCCGGCAGACTGCCCTCCGGGGCGGTCCGCCGGGCCGCGGCCCGTCGCCACCACCCGTCGCCACCGCCCGCCGGCCCCGAGGCCGGGGAGCGGTACGGCGGGGCGGGGTGACCGGACACCGAGGAGAACACCCGTGGCTCGCCACATCTACGCCTGCCCGCTGCGCTGGTCCGACATGGACGCCTTCGGGCACGTCAACAACGTGGTCTTCCTGCGCTACCTGGAGGAGGCCCGGATCGACTTCATGTTCACCCAGGCCGCCGCGGCCGGCGCCGGGGAGTTCGCGGGCGGCTCGGTGGTGGCGCGCCACGAGATCGACTACAAGCGCCCGCTGGTGCACCGCCCGGAGCCGGTCACCATCGAGACCTGGGTGACGAAGATCGGCGGCGCCTCGCTGACCGTCTCGTACGAGATCAAGGACGTCGCCCCGGACGGCGGCGACATCGTGTACGTCCGGGCGTCCACCGTGGTCGTCCCCTACGACCTGGCCGAGGGCCGGCCGCGCCGGATCTCGCCGGTGGAGCGGGAGTTCCTGGGCCGCTTCATGGACGAGGAGCCCGTGGCCGTCGCCGTCTGAGCGCGCCCCGGCCCCACGAGGCCCCGGCCCCCACGAGGCCCCGGCGACCCGATGGCCCCGACCACCCGATGTGACCCGATGATTCGAGCTGAGCTGCGTTGACCGTCACCGCCCGTCTCGCCCTGACCGACGCCGGGGAGGCCGCCGACCTCTCCGCCTTCCTGCTGCGCCTGCTGCGCTTCGACAAGGCGGCGGCCGTCCGGTTGCAGGCGGTGGGCCCGGGGCCGGAGGACGGCGTGCTGGCGGTCTTCGGACGGCTGCCGCTGGGCGGTTCGGGCGCGCTGGCGGTGCGGACCGCGCGGCTGGGCGGCCTGGACGAGCCGGTGGACCTGACCGTCTCGGCGGGTCAGCTGCTGGACGGCGTGGACGCCGGGGCGGGCACCGTCGGGCTGCCCGCGCCGGTGACCGGTCCGGCCTGGGCCGGGCTGCTGCCGCCGCGCACCGGCTGGCGGCCGGCCGGGGCCCCGCCGGTGGCCGAGGTGTACCCCGAACTCATGGCCGGGGTGCGGGAGTTCCGCGAGCGCAGCGAGGCCGTCCCGGCCCACCACCGGACCCGTGCGGTGCTGGACGCGCTGGCGGACGAGATCTGGTCCCGGCCGGTGTCCGCGCTGCCCGGGCTGCCGCTGCGCGCGGTGCACGCCGCGTACGTGATGGGCTTCCTGAAGCCCGGCGCCCCGCTGACCGTGCACCGGGCGGGCGGCTGGCTGCGGTTGAGCGCCCCGGCGGGCTCGGTGGCGGTGCGGACCTCGGCCGCGCCCGGCGCGGGGCTCGGGCTCAGCCCGCTGGGGTAGCCGGGCCCGGGCCGGGGCGCCTCAGGCCCCCGGCGCCGGTCAGCCCTCGGTGTTGATCATCGAGGCGGCGGCGTACACCAGGTAGTCCAGCAGCTGCCGCTCGTGGTCGGCCGGCAGCTCCAGGCTCGCGACGGCCGCCCGCATGTGCGTCAGCCAGGCGTCGTGGGCCGCGCGGTCGACCTTGAACGGCGCGTGCCGCATCCGCAGCCGCGGGTGGCCGCGCCGGTCGCTGTAGGTGCGCGGGCCGCCCCAGTACTGCATCAGGAACAGCGCCATGCGCTCCTCGGCCGGGCCGAGGTCCTCCTCGGGGTACATCGGCCGCAGCAACTCGTCCTCGGCGATGCCCTCGTAGAACCGGTGGGCCAGGCGCCGGAAGGTCGTCTCACCGCCGACCTGGTCGTAGAAGGTCTCCTCGCTCAACGTGCCCCGCCGGATCTCTCTCACCCGACCATGGTCGCAGACGCCGACGGGGTCGTACACCGGGACCAAAGGCGTACGACCCCGGGGGATCGGTCGACGGCGGGACCGGCCGTCGGCGGTGGGAGGTCAGGAACCCTCCCGCCGGACGGTCAGGCGTCCTCCCACTTGAACAGCCGCCAGGAGATCCCGGTCAGCACGGCCGCGAACAGCAGCAGGCCGCCCATGGTCGGCAGCGCGTCCATGACGCCGCCGCCGCGGGTGAGCACCGACTGGGCGGAGCTGACCAGGTAGTGCAGCGGCATGACCTCGGAGACGGTCTTCAGCCAGCCCGGAGCGCCGTCCAGCGGGAAGAACGAGCCGGACAGGAAGGACATCGGCAGCACGATGATCTGCGAGATGCCGTTGGCCGCCTCCTCGGTCTTGGCGACCGAGCCGGCCAGCAGGCCGATCGACATGAAGGCGAGCGTCGCGCAGGCCACCAGCGGGATGATCAGCCACCAGTCGCCGGTGAGCTTGAGCCCGAAGAAGCCCGTGGCGACCACCAGGAAGACGGTGGTCTGGAGCAGCGCGGTCAGCAGCGAGACGACGATCCTGGAACTGACCACCGCGCCCGCGCTGATCGGCGCCAGCCGTAGCCGGCGCAGCACCTTGGACTTGCGCCAGTTGACCAGGGTCAGCGCGGCGCCGAACACCGCGCCGGTGGCGACCGCCCAGCCGAGCAGGCCGGGGGTGAGGAACTGGATCGGCTTGAGCGACTTGTCCTCGACCTGCTGGGCGTCCAGCACGTAGGCCGGCTTCTGGCCGGTGGCCGCCTGGTTGGCGCCCTGGACCACCGAGTCGAGGATGCCCTGGAGCGCGCCGGCGCGGACCGCGTCGGCGGCCGTGTAGCGCAGCTCGACGGTGCCGTCCGGGCCCTGCTTGATCAGCGCGTCGAAGTCGCCCTTGCGGACCTTCTCCAGGGTGGCGGCCTCGTCGTCGGTCCTGGTGATGGTGAGGACCTTGTCCAGTCCGGCCCGCTGGTCGCCCTGGATCGAGTCGAACAGCTTCACCGCGCCGACCTGCGCCACCTTGGCGTGCGGGCTTCCGGAGCCCTTGGTGACGCTGCCGAAGAAGACCAGGAACACCAGCGGGAAGAGCAGGATGAAGAAGGTCGCGGTGCGGTCCCGCTTCATGCCGAGCAGCATCGCGCGCGACAGGCTCCAGAACGCGCTGACCCGCTCCCGTTCGCCGGTGGCGCCGGCCGGGCCGCCCCGCCGGGCGGGCCCCTTCGGCTCGGTGGGGGTGGTGGCGGTCATGCGCGGAACTCCCGTCCGGTCAGCTGGAGGAAGACGTCCTCCAGGGTGGCGCCGCGCACTTCGAGGCCGCGCAGCGCGTTCTGCTCGGCCAGGACGCTGAGCACCGGGGCCGGAAGGCGGGTGGAGACGGAGAGCGAGACGGTGTCGTCCTCCAGGTTGGCGATGTCGGCGCCGGCCGCGGTCAGCAGCTCGCGGGCCCGGTCGAGCGGCAGCTGGCCGGAGGCCACGCTGATCCGGACGGTGTCGTCGATCTCGCGGATCAGCGCCGCCGGGGCGCCGGTGTGCAGGATCTTGCCGTGGTCCATGATCGAGACCCGGTCGCAGAGCACCTCGGCCTCGTCCAGGTAGTGCGTGGTGAGCACGACCGTGCGGCCCTCGGCGTTGATGTCGCGCAGGAGGTCCCAGAGGTTGCGCCGGGCCTGCGGGTCGAGGCCGGTGGTGGGTTCGTCCAGGAAGACGAGCTCCGGGTCGTGGGCCAGGGCGCAGGCGATCGACAGGCGCTGGGCCTGGCCGCCGGACATCTGGTCGGTCAGGGTGGCGGCCTTGTCGGCCAGGCCGACCCGCTCCAGCATCGCGTCGGCCCGCTTGGGGCCGACCCCGTAGAACGACGCGAAGGTGCGGATGGTCTCCCGGGCCGTCAGTTTCCGGAAGAAAGCGGAGGCCTGGAACTGCACGCCGATTCGCGGCAGCAGTTTCGGATTGCGCGGCCAGGGTGCCATCCCCAGCAGCTCGACCCGGCCCTCGTCCGGTTTCCGGACGCCTTCCAGGATCTCCATGGTGGTGGTCTTCCCGGCGCCGTTGGGGCCCAGGATCCCGTAGAACTCGCCGGCCTCGACGGTGAGGGACACCCCGTCGACGGCCTGCACATCCCCGTACCGCTGACGGATGCCGTCGGCGGATATAGCTGCAGTCATGTGCCCTGAGCCTAGGGCTTCAAGGGGGCCCCTGTGTACGCCCGGGACCGGAATTTGCAGCTTCTTTGAGGATTCCGGCACAAGGGCCGGGCCGGGCGAAAGTCGAATTCCGCCCGGCCCGGCCCGAGTTGTCCGTCAATCGGCGACGACGCCCGTTCCGGGAATCGTCCGACGCTTTTTCAGGAACCTCACGCCCGGTGCACCGTGATGGTCGTCCAGGCGCCGACGTGGATCCGGTCGCCGTCGTTCAGCGGCACCGCGGTGTGCGGGGCGATCGGCTCCGCGCCGCCGTTCACGGTGGTGCCGTTGGTCGAGTCCTGGTCCACCAGCACCCAGCTGCCGTCGGCCTGTTCGGCGAGCAGCGCGTGCTGGTGCGAGGCGCCCGGGTCCTCCGGCGGGACGGACAGGTCGATCTCCGGCACGGTGCCGCGGTGCTGGCTGCGCCGCCCGATCCGCAGCTGGCCGCGGCCGGTCAGCGGGATCCGGCGCTCGGGGCAGTACGGCGGGAAGAACAGGCCGGCCGCCTCGGGGCCGCTGCGGGCCATCATGTCGGTGAAGTAGTCCCGGTCGGCCGCGACCACGGCGATCCAGTTGGTCCGCACCGGCTCGGCCGGGGCGGCCTGCTGCGGCGGTTGCTGCTGCTGCGGCGGGGCGAGGTGGAAGGAGGTGCCGAAGTCGCCGCCGCGGTTGTTCGGACCGGGGCCGGCCGGCTGGGCGTACACCGGGCCGGAGTCCTCGCGCACCGGGGCCTCGGGGAACGCCGCCTCGGAGGCGGGCGCGTCGGGCCCGTTGCCGGTCGCGGCGGGCGGGTAGCCGTAGGTGTGCGGCTGCGCCGGGGCCTGTTGTTGCTGCGGGACGGGCGGCGCGACGGCCTGCCGGGCGGCCGGGGGCTGCTCGGCGGGCGCCTGGCCGTACGGGCCCGGCTGGGGGTGGCCCTGCTGCGGTGCCTGGTGCTGGGGCGCCTGGTACTGGGGGTCCGAGTGCTGCGGTGCCTGGTGCTGGGGCGCCTGGTGCTGCGGTGCCGAGTGCTGGGGCACCTGCTGCTGCGGGGTGCCGCCGTACGCCGCCGGGATGTTCAGCGGCTGCGCCGGGGCCTGGCGCCGCGAGGGGGTGGAGAGGTCGTAGTCGTAGCCGCACTCCTCGCAGAACCGTCCGGTCTGCGGGCTGCGGCAGATCGGGCAGACGGCCAGGCCCTCGGTGAGGCCCTGCTGCGCCCCGGGCGGCGGGAAGGCCCCCGGCGGGGGGACGGCGCCGGGCGGGGGCGGGTAGGCCCCCGGCGGCGGGTAGCCGGCGCCCGGCGGCATCGGCGGCGGGGGCGGCGGCGAGCCGAAGTGCGCGCCGCCGTGCTCCGGGTACCCGGCGGGTGCGCCGTGCGCGGGGCCGCCGGGCGCGCCCGGGTAGCCCCCGTGCGCGCCGGGGGCCGGGGCCGGCGGGGTCATCGGGAAGCCGCAGAAGTCGCACCAGTCCTCGGCCTGCGACTCGTGGCCCCTCGGGCAGATCGGCATCAGGTCCCCCTCGTTTCGGGCCGGCTCGGTGCGGTGTCGGGCCGGGGTGCCGGCCCGGTCACGTCTTCAGCGGTCACTTCTTCACACGTACCGTCTTGGTCGACCGGGTCTCGAGGGTCATCGAGTCGGCCTCGCTCACGTTCTTACGGAACCGAACCGTACCCTCCTTCGGGTCCACCACGTCCACCACCTTCTGCAGCAGCTTGTAGGTGCCGTCGTTCCCGGTCGCGTGCGCGATCCGGACGGCGGCGCCCAGCTTGGCGGTGGCGGTGTCGAGGTCCCCGGCGCGGTGGGCCTCCAGGCCCTCCTGGATGGAGGAGGCGAGCTCGGCCTGCCCGGTGTAGTGGGCGACCTGGGGGCTGATCCGGGTGGAGGAGGCCAGGTCGTCGGTCCAGACGGCCTTCACCAGGCCCTGGGTGAGGACCTCCGGGGTGCCGCCGCCGACCTGCGGGGGCAGCACCAGGCTGATCCGGGCGGCGAGCATCTCGCTGCCGATGGAGGCGGACGGGACCTCGACGCAGACGTGGTAGTCGCGGCTCTCGTCGCCCCAGGAGCCGGTGGGGTAGTCGCCGGCCCGGGGCCCGGCCTCGGCCCGGCGGCCGCTCAGGTCCTCGACCGCGGGGGCGACCTGCTTGACGAACTTCACGGTGGCGTTGGCCGGGGTCCAGATCCGCAGCGCGACGTCGGCGACCTGCTTGCCCATGGCGCCGGTCATCATCGTGCGGAAGTCCTCGGCCAGGCCGGAGGGTTCGGCGACGATGTCGACGGTGCCGAGCAGCGCGGAGGAGATCGTGCGCAGCTCGTCGATCCGCCAGTCGGTGCCGACGCCCCGGCAGTCGGCGGTGAAGTGGCCGGTGACCCGTTCGATGTTGCGGGCCAGGTCCTCCGCCGACTCGTGCTCGTTGTTGCCGTCGGTGAGCAGGATGGTGTGCCGGATGGCGATGTCGCGGCGGGTGAGGAAGAGCTTGTCGGCCTTGGCCAGCCAGGTGCCCATCGCGGTGCCGCCGGCCGCGGTGAGGCGGCGCAGCGAGTCCTTGGCCCGTTCGCGGGTGGCGGCGGAGGCGGTGGCGAGGGTGCCGTCGCCGGGGTAGATGTCGCGGGCCTCGTGGGTGCCGGCGACGACGGCGAAGGCGGTGCCGTCGCGCAGCGCGTCGATGGCGGCGGCGGTGGCCTCCCGGGCGCCGTTGATCTTGGTCTTGGGGTAGTCCATCGAGCCCGAGCAGTCCACCAGGATCACCACGGCCGCGGCGGACTCGGCCCCGGTGGACCCGGCGTCGGCGATCCCGAGCGGTCGGCCGCCGGAGGTGCCGCCGCCGGTCGCGGTGACGGTGACGATGGCGTTGACCTCGCGGGCGCCGTCGGCCAGGAACTCGTTCTGGAAGATATCCACGTCGAACCTGGGCAGGTTCGGCTTCGCCAGTGTTGCCATGGGGCGGTCGGCTCCCGTCGGGTGAGGGGGTGGATGCGGTCAGGGGCGGTCCGCCGGCCGGGCCGGCGGACCGTGGCGCACCGGCGTCCGGTGGGCGCCCGGTCGTCCCGGGCGCCGGACCGGTCGGGCCGGTCAGGACGGTCGGGACGGTCGGGCCGGTCAGGACGTCGGCGGGTGCGGCGGCTGCGGCGGGACGGGCGGTGCGGGCGGTGCGGTCGGCGGGACGGCCGGGGGCGCGGGCGGGGCCGGCGGGGCGGGGGGCAGCGGGGCGGCGGCGGAGCCGATCACCGGGAGGTCCGGCAGGGTCGGCTCGTAGTCCTCGTCGTCCTCCGGGGCCGGCCGGGCGGCCGGGGCCCGCCGTTCCAGGACCCGCAGGTCCAGGGCGGTGGGCGTCTGGTCGGGGTCGTCGGCCGGGACGGCCGGCGGCGGGTCGATCGGCAGCACGGCGACGGTGATGTTGTCGTGGCCGCCGGCGGCGACCGCGAACTTCACCAGGGTCTGCGCGGTGGCGAGCGGCTCGGTGCGGGCGTCCGGCCGGACGTAGTACGCCAGGTCGGTGGCCGCCTCGGCGTAGTTCCACAGGCCGTCGGTGCAGACCAGCAGGACGCCGGGGACGTGCGGGGTGAAGTCGAGGGTGTGCGGCACGACCTCCTCGGCGTCGGCACCGAGCCAGCCGGTGATCGCGTGGGCGCGCGGGTCGGCGTACGCCTCGGCCTCGCTCATCAGCCCGGCCTCGACCATCCGGGCCGCCCAGGAGTCGTCCTGGGTGAGCCGGAAGGGTTCGGCGCCGGCCCGGTCGTCCGGGATCCAGTACGCGCGGGTGTCGCCGACCCAGCCGATGGTGACCCGGCCGCCCGCCGCTATCGCGCTGACGAAGGTGCAGGCGGGCGCGTTGAGGTCGGGCCGGGCGGGGCCGGCGCCGTCGGTGGCGAGGCGGGCGACGGCCTCGGCGGCGTCGGCGATGGCCCGGCGCATCGCCTGCCCGTGGTCCCGGCCGGCCTCCAGGGAGGTCAGCAGGGACTCGGAGGCGGCGTCGACGGCGGTCTCCGAGGCCTCGTCCGGGCGCTCGGAGGAGGAGACGCCGTCGCAGACCACGGCGACCACGACCGGTTCGCCGCCGGGCAGCGAGGTCGCGGCGACGGTGAAGCAGTCCTCGTTGCGGTGGTGGCGCACGCCGCGGTCACTGACCCCGGCGACGCCCGCGAGCGCCTTCTCCATGTGGTCGCGCGGGCGCGGCTGGGCGCCGCCGCAGCCCTCGCAGTAGCCGTCCGGGGTGACCTGCGGCTGCCCGCAGTGCACGCAGACCGGCCCGCGCTGCGGCGGTACGGCCCCGCCCCGGGCGGCGGCCCAGCCGGTGGGCATCGCGCCGGGGGCGGCCCGGCCGTCCCGGCCGGCCCCGCAGGAGCCGCAGTAGGCGTCCTCCGGTTCCATCGGCTCGGCACAGTTCGGGCACTCGGTCTGCTGCGGCATCGGTTACACCCACGTCCTGGGACGGGCGCGGTTGGCCCGTTCCACCATCTCGATCCTGGTCTCGGCCCGGTCGGCCAACCGGGCGAGTACCCGGTAGGACTGTTCCAGGGCGAAGCGCAGTTCCCGCTCCTGTGCGGGACGTCCGAGGACCACCAGGTCGGCGGTGTGCCCGGAGCCGGCCCGTCCGGCGCCGACCCAGCCGAGGGCCGCGCCGAGCACCTCGACGGAGAGCTCCTCGCGGCGGCGGTCGTCCAGCTTGAGCGCGGTCAGCTGCGCGGAGCCGGCGCCGAGGTCGGCGGCCAGTTCGTCGGTGGCGGGCCGCTCGCGCAGCCGGGCGCGGACGGCGGCGATCCGGGCGGCGGTGTACTGGCTGGAGGTGGCCGGGACGGACTCCAGGACGCGGACCGCGCCGGCCCGGTCGTCCTCGGCCAGCCGGACCCGGGCCAGCCCGAAGGCGGCGCTCAGGTAGGCCTGGTCGGTGGCCCACACCAGCCGGTAGAACTCGGCCGCGTCGCCGCCGTCGCCGATCAGTTCGGCGCAGGCGGCCAGGGCCAGCTTGGGCGCGGCCTCGCCGGGGAAGGCGTCGTAGACGGCGTCGAAGGACTCGGCGGCGGCGCGCAGGGAGGCTACTCGCCCGCTCGCCTCCGGGCGCGCGGGGGCCGACCCGCTCCCTTCGGCTCGGGGAGCGCCCCCGGAGCCGTTGTCGGAGGCCCCGACGAGGGCGGTCAGGCCTCGGTACCAGACCACCCGCCAGTCGTCGGGGTGGTCCTGCTCCAGTTCGTCGAGGCGGGTCACGGCCTCGCGGTGGCGGCCGAGTTCGAGCAGGGCGCGCAGTTCGCGCAGCCGGCTCTCGGTCGAGGCGGCGGGGGCGCCGCCGAGCGCGACGAGCGCCTCCTCGGGGTCCGGGGAGAGCAGGGTGGCGAGGAAGCCGGCGTTGGGGTCGCCCGGGTCCACCCGGGGGATGGGCAGGGCGAGCGCGGCGGCGGCCGGGTCCAGGTCGGTCACCCGGAGCTGCCCGGCCTGTTCGGTGGGCAGGACCAGTTCGGTGTCCACGACGCGCAGCTCGGGCCCGAAGAGGGTGGAGGGCGCGGGGTAGGGCCGGTCGTTGCGCAGGGCCAGGATCTCCCGCAGTACGCCGGTGAGCTGGTCGGCCATCTCCTCGGCGGAGGCGAAGCGGCGGGCCGGGTCCGGGTCGGTGGCGCGGACCAGCAGGCGGTAGTACGACTCGTACCGGGCGAAGACCTCGACGTCCTCCGGGCCGGGCAGCGAGTCGCGGTAGGTGGTGCTGTAGCCCTGGAAGTCGAAGGTGAGCACCGCGAGGGTGCGGGCCACGGTGTACAGGTCGGAGGCGGGGGAGGGGCCGTCGGTGGCGATCTCCGGGGCCTGGTAGCCGACGGTGCCGTAGATCGGGCCGTCGTCGTCGAGGCGGCGGACGGCGCCCATGTCGATGATCTTGAGCGTGTCGCCGCTCTGGATCGCGTTGTCGATCTTGAAGTCGCAGTACACCAGGCCGCGGCCGTGCAGGTAGCCCAGGGCCGGCAGCGCCTCCAGCGCGTACGCGATCGCCTGCTCGACCGGCAGCGGCTCGCGCCGGCCGTCCGGGGTGCGGCGCTCGTTGGCGATGTCCTTGAGCGACTTGCCGCCGACGTACTCCATCACGATGTAGCCGTCGGTGGCGCCGGTGCGCAGGTCCGGGTGCTCGGCGAAGTTGATGATCCGGACGATGCTCGGGTGGTCCACCTCGGCCAGGAAGCGCCGCTCGGCGACGGCCACCGCCAGCGCGTCCTCGTCCCCGGTGTCCAGCAGGCCCTTGAGCACCACCCACTTGTCGTCGAGCCGCCGGTCCACCGCCAGGTAGATCCAGCCCAGCCCGCCGTGCGCCAGGCAGCCCACCACCTCGTACTGCCCGCCGACCAGGTCCCCCCGGCGCAGCTTGGGCGTGAACGAGTACGGCGTGCCGCACTTGGTGCAGAAGCCGTCCGGGCGGCCCGGCCGGCCGTTCTTCTCCCGGCCCACCGGGGTCTCGCACTTGGAGCAGAACCGCTTGCGCTCGGGCACCTCGGGGTTGTCCAGCACCGCCTGGGCCGGGTCGGCCGTCTCGACGGTCGGCACGGTGACCAGGCCCGCGCCCAGCCGGTTGCGGGTGCCGGCGCTGGAGCTGCCCCGGGTGGAGCGCGCCGAGACGGAGCGGCTGCTGCCGGTGCGGGTCGAGCGGTGCGAGCGGGAGCGGCCGGACATCGAGCGGGCCGAGCCGGTGCGGGTCGAGCGGACCGAGCCGCTGCGGCCGGAGTCCGGGACGGCCCGGGCGGAGGGCAGGTAGGGCTGGGTGGTGCCGGTGTCGCCGCCGGGCGGGGTCAGGCCGCACTCGTCGCAGTAGCCGTCCGCGTCGACGGTGCCGGTGCAGTCGCGCGGGCAGGGCGAGCCCGGACCGGCGGCGGCCGGTGCCGCCGTGGCGCCCGCCGTGCCTGCCGCCCCCGTCGTGCCCGTCGCCCCCGTCGTGCCCGTCGTGGGCGGTGCGGCGGCGGCCGGGGCGAGCCCGCACTCGTCGCAGTAGCCGTCCGCGTCGATCCTGCCGTCGCCGGAGCACTCCGGCCGTACGCACGTCCCGCCCATCAACCTCAGCCCCCCTGAACCTGTCCGTCGACCGGCGTCTGGCCGGTCGTCTCCTGCCCCTGCGCGGCCTCGGTCTGGGCCGGCCGCAGCGACTGCTGGAACCGGGCCACCGCGGCGGCCGCCGCCCGCAGGTCGCACGGCGCGCTCCACAGCAGCCAGCGCGCCTTCTCGTACCGCTCGATCACTTCCGGGTCCTCGGAGACCCGCAGCCGGGCCGCCATCGCCTTGTAGGCGTCCAGCCGGCCGCGCAGCTCGGCCCGGACGGCCAGCGGCTGGGTCACCTCGGTGAGCGACTGCCGGGCCCGGGTCAGCTCCTTGGCGGCGGCGTCCTCCAGCGTCTCCAGCAGCGGCGCCAGCCGGCCCCACTGCCCGCTCTGGCGCAGGTCCAGCGCCGCGACGATCCGCTCGCGCAGCGCCGAGGCGGGCCCCGGCACCGCCGGGACGTCGCTGGACGCTATCTTCGCCAGCACCTCGCCGCGGGCCCGGCGGGCCTCGGCCAGCGTGGCGTCGGCCCGCTGGAGCAGGTCGCCGACGCCCTGGAGGCGCTCCTCGGCCTCGTCGCGCAGCCGCAGCAGGTCCTCCAGCTCCAGCCGGACGCCGTCCAGCGCCCGCCCGGCCCGGTCGAACCGCTCGGTGTCCACCACCCCGGCCGGCCCGGCGAAGGCCGAGCCCTCCGGCACCGTGCCGCGCTGGGCGGGCACCCGGGCCGGGCGCCACAGCGCCAGCGGGTCCCCGTGCACCTCGGTGCGCAGCCCGGTGAGGTCCTGCTCGATCCCGGCCAGGTCGTCGTCCAGCGGGTGGCTGCCGGGGCGCACGCCGAGCGAGCCGGCCAGCGTCCGCACCCGGTGCAGTTCGGCCAGCAGCAGGTCGATCCGGGCGGGCAGCGCCGACCAGACCGCGTCGGCGGCGCTGACCACCTCCAGCACGGTGGCGTACCAGGAGTTCATCCGGGCCATCAGCGCGTCCAGGCTGATCCGCTCGACCAGCTTGGCGGGCGCGCCGAGCAGTTGCGGCCCGTCCGGCACCGCGCCGCCCGGGACGGTCACCGCGTCGCCGGTCAACAGCTCGCTCAGCTCGGCGAGTTCGGGCCCGCCGGGCTTGGCCTTGCGGGCCCGTACGGCGCGCGCCGAGGCCAGCGCCTCGGAGTAGCGGTCGAACAGCGCCCAGAGCAGCGGCAGTCCCTTCCCGGCGACCGACCAGCGCTCCAGGGTGCGGCCGGCCAGCTCGGCGCCGTCCAGCAGCCGCAGGCCCGGATGGTCCTGCAGCGCGAGCAGCGCCGACTCGACCGCGTCCCGCTCGGCGCCGAGGCGCGCGAGGGCGCGGTCCACCTCCTCCCGGCTCAGTACCGGGCCAGCCGATGCCGCCACCGCGGTGTCCTTCCTTCCTCGCGTGCGATCCCGACGTCCGTGACGCGCGATCCCACGACATCCCCCGTGTCCACCACCGGTCTCCCCGCGGTGATCGTCCCGAACCCTAGCCGGTGGCCCTCCGGGCGCGACGGGCGCGGGGCGTCAAGACGCCGTCAACGGCCCGTCGGCGGTCCGGCCCCCGCCCCCCGGCGGGCGCCGGCGCCGTCACTCGGCGGGCCAGTACAGGGCGGGGTCCTTGGAGCCGTCCGGCAGGAACGGCTGGACCCACTGCTCGAAGGAGTGCTCCCAGCCCGCGTTCTTGTCCCGGTAGAAGTCGCCGATCACCTGGTTGACCCGGGCGATCAGGTCGGGGCGGTCCTGCCGCATCGCGACGCCGACCTCCTCGGGCTGCTCGAAGCCGTCCACCAGCCGGACCGTCTGGTCCTGGGCGCTCTGCCCGGCCGCCAGCTCGTCGTCGGTCATGGTCGCGTCGACCTGGCCGAGCTGCATCCGGACCAGGCAGTCCAGCTGGTTGTCGACCCGGAGGATCTGCTGGCCCGGCCGCTTGGACAGCACGGTCTCGGCCACCGAGCCGGTCGCGGCGCACACCGTCTTGCCGGTGAGCGCGCCGCCGATGTCGGTGGCCTGGGAGGAGTGCGGCACCAGGACCCGCTGCTTGATGTTGAAGTACCCGTGCGAGAAGGCGATGCTCGGCTGGTCGCAGCGGACCGTCATGGTGCGGATGACCAGGTCGACCCCGCTGCCGTCGGTGGCGGTGAGCGCCGGGATCCGGTCGGCGGTCGCCACCGGCTTGAGCTTCACCTTCTTGTCGTCGCCCATGATGTCCCGGCCGATCCGCCGGGCGAGGTCGATGTCGAAGCCTTCGAGTTCGCCGGTCCTCGGGTTGCGGGCGCCCCAGCGGTAGCTGTTCTGGTCCACCCCGATGATCAGGGTGCCCTTGGCCTTGATGGCCTTCACCGAGGCGCCGTCCACGGTGCTCGGCGCCACCGGGGTCGGCTTGCAGGCGCCGTCCTGCTCCTGCCCGGCCGCGGCGGCGGCCTGCGGGAGGCCGGTGACGGCCTGCGCGGCGCCGGCGGCGGGCGCGGCGCCCGACGGGCCGCTGCCGCCGAGTACGGCGGCCGCGGCGGTCAGCAGGGCCAGTGCCGCGGCGGGCCTGGTACGGGCGGTTCTCCTGCGCATCTGTCCGTTCCCCCTCACCGGTACTCGGCCAGTCGCCGGCCCAGGCCGCCCAGTGCGGCGGCCGCGGCCGCCAGACCGAGCAGCGCGGCGCCGACGGCGGTGTTCCGGAGGTCGTTGTGGGTGCCGCGGGCGGCCTTCAGGAAGGTGTCCTGCTCGATCCCGGCGGCCTGGGCGAGCGCCTGGTCGACGGCGTGGAAGGTGGCGTCGGAGGTCGGCGCGCCGCCGTCGGCCGACACCGTCGCGTCCAGCGCGCCCTGGTAGTCGGAGTCCTTGACCTCCTTGGCCCGGGCGGCGTCGTGCTGCCCGTGCCAGACGTCGTACTGCCGGGCGGCCTGGAGGAGCGAGGGCCGGGCCGCCGAGGGGGCGGCCGTGAGGGCTGTCGGCAGCGAGCCCGTCCGCCGCTCCATCGGAGCGCCGGTGTCGTCCTTGCCGACCAGGCTCGTGGTGGTGTCGTCCCACTGCTTGACGTACTTGGCGGTCGAGCCGCGCGCGACGTAGTGCAGGTTCTCGGCCAGCCGGGCCTTCAGCACGTCCACCCGGGCGGTGTTGAGGGCCCGCAGCGGGGCACCGCCCTCCTTGTCGGCGCGCACCAGCGCGGCCGAGGTGGTCAGCCCGGTGACGGCGAGCCAGAGCCCGCCGGCCAGGACGGCGGCGGTGGCGCCGAGCAGGCCGGGGTTGAACACCCGGTTGGTGCGGCGGAACAGGGTCACCTGCACCCAGACCAGGGCGGCGAGGGTGACCGCCGCCAGGCCGTAGGCCGCCCAGGGGGTGGACTTGGCGTCGGCGTAGTCCTTGGCCAGCGCCTCGTTCTCGATCCGGGTCAGTTCGACGGCGGCCGGCAGCAGGCCGTTCTGCATCTGCTCGGAGGCGTACCGCAGGTAGGCGCCGCCGAGCGGGATGCCCAGCCGGTCGTTCGCCCGGGCGGTGTCCACCAGGCCGGCGTAGACCGGGAGTTGCTGGTTCAGTTTGCCGAGCTGCGTCCGGGCGGCGGGCGAGGTGGTCCGGGCGGAGGCCTCGGTGATCAGCTGGGCGGCCGTCTTCAGGTCGTCCGTGTAGTCGGTGCGGACCTTCTGCGGCTCGTTCCCGGCGAGCAGGAACCCGGTCGTCGCGGTGGTGGCGGCGTCGGCCAGGCGGCGGTGGATCTCGGCGGCGTCCCGGCTGAGCGGCTGGCCGTACGACACCACCCGGTCGGCGGCCTGCGCCCTGGCCGTCAACTGCCAGGCGGTGAGCGCGCCGAACGCCACCGTCAGCACCGCGAGCACCACGCCGGCCAGCCGCAGCCGGCCGGGCGCCGTCCGGGTGGCCTGCGCGAGCCGGCCCCGGACCCCGCCGACGACAGCGACGGCGCCGGCCCGGGGGCGCCGGGCGGGCACCCCGCCGGGCCCGGCCGCCGGGGGCGCGGCCGGGCGCGGGAGCACCGCCGTGCCGGGTGCCCCCGGTGCTTTCTGTGCTCCCGGTGTTCCCGGTGCGGCCGGCACGGCCGGTGCTCCCGGCGGCTGGTTCGGCCGTGCCGGGACCGCGGCGCCCGGTGCGCCGTTGCCTACTGGTCTTGCCACCCGCCTCATCCTCCCCTGGGGCCGGACCCGTCCCGGGCCCGGCCGATGGCAGCAGTATGGCCGCGACTCCCCCCGGCCACACCCGACTTGCGCCGGTCTTGAGCATGTCGTGCACGGTTCCCGTCCGCCCCCGTACGGCCGGGGCGCGCGGCGCGGTGCCGGGCGCGGGCGCGCGGTCCGCACCCCCCGTGCCGCCGTTCGTGCCGTCGCCCGTTCCGCCGTTCGCACCGCCGCCCGTACAGCAGGGGCGGTGAACCGTCCGACGCGGGCCGCACCCTACGCGGTTCCGCCGACAATGCGGAGCGCGGGGGTCCGTTCGTGGGCGCGCGCTCCCGGGTGCGGCACCCCCTCCCTCCGTACGATGGACACATGCGCCTGCTTGGAACGATCTCGCCCGACCGTCCGCTGCTCGTCGTCGCCGTCCGCGAGGAGGCGGCCCACCTGGACGACCGACTGCCCGTGCTGCTCACCGGGATAGGGAAGGTCAACGCGGCCGCCGCCCTGGCCGCCGTCCTCGCCCAGGGCGAGAAGCCCTCCGAGGTGGTCAACCTGGGGACGGCCGGTGCGCTGCGCCCCGGCTGGGAGGGCACCCACCACGTGGTCCAGGTGATCCAGCACGACCTCGACACCGCCGCCTTGCAGGCGCTCACCGGGCGGCAGTACGGCGCCCCGCTGGTGATCGGCAAGGGCGACGGCCCGGTGCTCGCCACCGGTGACCTGTTCGTCTCCGACGCGGACGCCCGCGACCGGCTCGCCCGGCACGCCGACCTGGTCGACATGGAGGGCTACGCCGTGGCCACCGTCGCCCACCGGGCCGGGGTGCCGGTGCGGCTGGTCAAGCACGTCAGCGACGAGGCCGGCGACGGCGCGGGGCACACCTGGCGGGAGTCGGTCGACGACTGCGCCCGGCACCTCGCCGACTGGGTGCTCGCACAGGGCTGGTGAGCGGCCGTCAGGGGCGGAAAACCGGCAGGCCGGCGACGGCCGGCGACGGCCGGCGACGGCTAGGGTGGCGCGGTGACCGAGAACACCGACAGCAAGCTCACCGACACCCGCCCGCCGACCCTCAACGCGGACGAGCCGACCACCCTGCTCGCCTTCCTCGGCTACCTGCGCTCGGCGGTGATCGCCAAGGTGGAGGGGCTCTCCGACGAGGACGCCCGGCGCCCCGGCGTGCCCTCCGGCACCAGCCTCCTGTGGCTGGTGCGGCACCTGACCGTGGTCGAGCACAACTGGTTCGAGTGGGCGTACGGGGGAGTGGGCGAGCGGCCGCGCTCGACGGACGACGACCTGGACGGCGCGACCGTCGCCGCCGAGGTCGCCGCGTACCGGGAGGCGATCGTCCGGTCCGACGCGGTGGCGGCGGACGCCCCGGACCTCGACCGGCCGGGCGCGCGCTCGCTGCGGCCGGACGCCGTCGAGGGCCCGTCGCTGCGCTGGGTGCTGGTCCACATGATCGAGGAGACCGGGCGGCACGCCGGTCACGCGGACATCATCCGCGAGCAGCTGGACGGCGCGGTCGGGCGCTGACCGCCCGGGCCGGGACGCGTGACCCGCCGGGTCACGCGTCCCCGCCGGGCCACGCGGTCACGTCGGCGTACGGGTCATGCGTCCCGGAAGTCCGAGAGGTCCAGCGCGGCCAGCCGCTCGGGGTCGGTGAGCACGTCGATCGAGACGATCGCGCCGTCCACGACCGCGAACGCCATGACCGACAGCGCGCGGCCGTTGTCGCCGATGACCACGGCGCCGGCCGTGCCGTTGACCAGCGCCGGGCGGGCGAACGGCGACAGCGTGCCCCACAGGACGGCCTGGCCGGCCACCACGGAGGCGCCCGAGAGCACCACGGTGTGCCGCGCCATCGCCGTCCCGCCGTCCGAGCGCAGCACCACGTCCGGGTCGAGCACCGCGACCAGCGCGTCCAGGTCGCCGTTGCGGGCGGCGGCGAAGAAGGCGTCCACGACCAGGCGCCGGCGGCCGGGGTCGGGGTCCGGCGCGGGCGCCTGCTTCTGCACCTTGCGGCGGGCCCGGCTGGCCAGCTGGCGGGTCGCGGCGGCCGTCCGTTCGATCAGCGGGGCGATCTCGTCGAACGGCACCGAGAACAGGTCGTGCAGCACGAAGGCGACCCGCTCGCCCGGCGACAGCGACTCCATCACCACCATCAGCGCCAGCCCGACCGAGTCCGCGAGCAGGACCTCCTGCTCCGGGTCCGCCACGTCCTCGCGCCGCAGCAGCGGGTCCGGTATGCGCGGCGGGCGCGGCTCGTCGCCCGGCCCGGCGGGCTCCAGCGGTTCGTCGCGGCGCAGGGCGCGGGCGCGCAGCAGGTTCAGGCAGAGCCGGGAGACCACCGTGGTGAGCCAGCCGCCGAGGTTCTCCACCCGCGCGGTGTCGGCGCGGTCGTACCGCAGCCAGGCCTCCTGGACGGCGTCCTCGGCCTCGCTGAGCGAGCCGAGCATCCGGTAGGCGACCGCGCGCAGGTGCGGGCGGTGCTCCTCGAAGAGCGCGGTCCGGGCAGATTTGTCGTCCACCGTGTCGTCCACGTGTCACATTCCTTCGTCGCCGGGGGTCAGGGCTGCAGGAGCCACCCAACAACGGCTGCGGCGGGGAGATCAACTCCCCGCCCGGGACGCATCGGAGACGACCGTGACCAAGAACCCCGCGACCGGGAAGCCCGCCACCCCGAGGCCGGCCACCGCGAACCCCGTGACGGAGGACGCCGCCGCCGACGACCCCGCCGCCGGGAGCCCCGTCCTGGTGACCGGCGGCACCGGCACCCTCGGCCGGCAGGTCGTGCCGCTGCTGCGCGCGGTCGGGCGGCCGGTGCGGGTCCTGAGCCGGCGGGAACGCGCCGCCGCCGACGGCGTGGAGTACGTGCGCGGCGACCTGCTCGGCGACCCGGCCGAGGCCGCCGCCCGGCTGGACGCGGCCCTGGCCGGCGTGGACACCGTGCTGCACCTCGCGGGCGGCCCCAAGGGCGACGACGCCGCCACCCGGCTGCTGGTCGCCGCCGCCCGGCGGGCCGGGGTGCGGCACCTGGTGTACATCTCGGTGATCGGCGCGGACCGGATCCCGCTCGGCTACTTCCGGGCCAAGCACGCCGCCGAGGAGGCGGTGGCCGGCTCGGGCCTGCCGTACACGCTCCTGCGGGCCGCGCAGTTCCACGACCTGGCGCTCACGGTGGTCGAGAAGATGGCGCGGCTGCCGGTCGTCCCGGTGCCCGGCGGGGTCCGCTGGCAGCCCGTGGACGTCCGGGAGGTCGCCGCCCGGCTGGTGGAGGCGGCGTTGGACGGGCCGGCCGGGGTGCTGCCCGAGCTGGCCGGCCCGACGGTGTACGGCATGGGCGAGCTGACGGACCGGTACCTGGAGGCCCGTGGCCGCAGTCGCCGCCGGCTGCCGGTCCGGGTGCCCGGCAGGATCGGGCGCGCGTACCGGGCGGGGGAGAACCTGGCCGGTACGGGGGCGGAGCACGGGCGGCGGACCTGGGAGGAGTTCCTGGCGGAGCGGTCGGCGGCGTGAGCCCCGCCGGGCGCGGGGGCGGGCACGGGGGCGGGCGCGGGGGCGGGCACCAGGGGGGCGGCTCCGGCGCCGGGGGCGGTGTCGGCGGTGCGCCGTAGGGTGGCCGCCATGTCCCTCCTCGACGCGATCCGCGCCAACCCCGCCGCCGCCGACTTCCTGGCCTGGCCGGGCGACTTCGACCTGGAGCACTACCCGCACGTGGAGGAGGTCGAGCTCGCCTCCGGCGCCGCCCTGGAGCCGGTGGCCAAGGACGGCGCGGGCGGCACCTTCTTCCTGTGCGGCGAGGGCGGCGAGGAGCGGCCCGTCCTGTACGCCGACTCGGAGGGCGGCGCGGCCCTGCTCGCCGTCGGGCTGCCGGAGCTGGTCCGGCTGCTGCTGACCGTGCCGTGGTGGCGGGACTGCCCGAGGCTGACGGCGGCGGAGAGCGCGGCGGCGGCCGAGGAGTACCTGGAGGACGAGCCCGGCCTCTACGCCGACCGGGACGCGGCCGCCGCCGCACTCGGCCTCGAACTCCCCTCCGTGGAGGAGGCGTTGGCGCGGCTGCGGGAGGTCGCGTGCGGCCTCGGGGCGTCGTTCGTGCTGCTCAACGCCGAGGAGGGCACCGAGTACGACCCGCTGTTCATCGCGTAGCGGTGGTCCGGCCGGTAGCGGTGGTCCGGCCCGTGGCGGTGGTCCGGCCCGTGGCGGTGATCCGGCCCGTACCGCCGGTTCAGGACGCGGCGTCGAGGACCTGCCGCGTCGTCACCACCTTGGCGAACCGGGCCGCGTGCAGGACGGTGGCGGTGGCGCGGGAGAGTTCGGCGGCGGTGAGGGTGGTGCCGTCGGGGCCGGTCATGTCGAAGCCGTGCATGGCGTCGGTGGGGAAGATCGCGTCGTAGCCGAGGTTGCCGGCCATCCGGGCGGTGGTCTCGTTGCACACGTTGGTGATGATCCCGGTGACCACCAGCTGGCGGGCGCCGCGTTCCTGGAGCCAGGCGTGCAGGTCGGGGGTGCCGTAGAAGGCGCTGTTGACGGTCTTGGTGATGTGCAGCGCCGGGGTGGCCTCGGCGACGAAGTCCTTCAGCGCGTACCCCGGCGTGCCCTCGACCAGCGGCCCGACCGGGGAGGCGTGCTGCACGGTGACGATCGGGCGGCCGGTGGACTGCCAGGCGCTGATCAGCTCGGCGATCCGCTGCTCGGCCTGCGGGTTGTCGCGGGGGCCCCAGAAGTCGTAGTCCTCGAAGCCCTTCTGGACGTCGATCACGATGAGGACGGCGTCGGAGTCGAGGGTGAGCGGGGCGTCGAAGGCGTCGGTGTTCGTCATGCGTCCATCGTGCTCGTCCGGCGGCCGGGGCCGTGAGGGGCAGGGATGCCACCCATCGATAGATTCCTGCCATGCGAACCGTGGGTTGCCTGATCTTCGACGGTGTCCGGGCCTTCGACTACGCCGTGATCGGCGAGGTGTGGGCCGACCGCGCCGACCGCGCCGACCGCGCCGACCGCGCCGCCCGGCCCGGAGCGCCCGCCTTCGACCTGCGGGTCTGCGGCCCGGAGGGCGCCCGGGTCCGGCTGGGCGGCGGGCTGGAACGCGTCCCCGACCACGGTACGGCGGCCCTGGCCGACTGCGACCTGGTGGTGGTCCCCGGCGTGGAGGACCCGGGCGCGGCCCGCGATCCCGCCGTCTTGGCCGCCCTGCGGGACGTCGCCGCCGCAGGCGTCCCGATCGCCTCGCTGTGCGCGGGCGCCTTCGTGCTCGCCGAAGCCGGCCTGCTCGACGGCCGGGAGGCCACCACCCACTGGGCGCTCGCCCCCGAACTCGCCCGCCGCTACCCGGCGGTGGCGGTACGCCCGGAGGTGCTGTTCACCGGCGGCGACGGCCTGTGGACCTCGGCCGGCGTCGCGGCGGGCATCGACCTCTGCCTGCACCTCGTCCGCACGGCGCACGGCCAGCAGGCCGCCGCCGCGATCGCCCGCGCCATGGTGACCGCGCCCTACCGGGCGGGCGGCCAGGCCCAGTTCATCCCCACCCCGGTCCCGGAGCGCACCGCCGACGACCCCCTCGCCCGGCTCCGCGCCGAAGTCCTCGCCTCCCTCGACGCCCCCTGGACCGTCTCCCGGATGGCCGCCGCCGCCCTGATGTCCGAACGCTCCTTCGCCCGCCACTTCGCCGCCACCACCGGCACCACCCCGACCCGCTGGCTCCTCGACCAGCGCGTCCTCACCGCCCAGCGCCTCCTGGAGGAGACCGACCTGCCCGTCGACACCGTCGCCACCCACTGCGGCTTCACCTCGGCGGTCGCCCTCCGCCCGGTCTTCACCGCGAGGGTCGGCGTCGCCCCGAGGGAGTACCGCCGCACCTTCCGCGGCCGGGAAGAGGGTTAGGAACCGGCCGCCGTCGGCGAGGGCGAGGACGAGGACGAGGACGATTCGGACGGAGGGATCAGGCAGGGCGTCCGGACGGCGAGGGACATCCGGTGGTGTCCCTCCGTGCTGTCGACGTCCATGACGTACCGGCTGTCGGGGTGCCGGGCGGAGAATGCGGCGATGGGCTGGGCGGAGGGGTTGCCGCCGGGGATCTCCCGGTACTCGGTGACCTTGAGTCCTTCGCCGGTGAGCAGGTCACGGACCTTGCGGAGGACGTCGTTCTGCTGGTCGTCCGGAACATCGGCGTGCACGCCGTAGTCGAGCGTGTAGCGGCCGTCGGGCGCGTGCTCGCCGTTTCTGCCGGTGCACGGGGTGAACCCGAAGATCTCCGGTTCCTCGTTGATCCGGGCTCCGGCGGCCTGGGCCACGTGCGCGATGATCTGCCGTGCCCAGTCCAACGATTCCTGCTGGGACTTGACGGGCAGCGGGTCGTCCTTGCCGTCGTACTTTCCGCCGCCGGGGCTGGACATGCAGGCTCCAAGAGTAGTGGTGAGCAGTGCGGTGGCGATGAGGCGGCTCAGCCGCGTCACGGCGGTCCGCGCAGGGTGGGACGAGGTGGTCATCGGTTCCGTTCCGGCGCTTGTCAGTGGGGGATCGAGCCCCAGAGCGGGTCTTCCTTCGGCCCGGTGGTCGGCGGTACTCCGGCGATGATCTTCCCGATGTTCTTCAGGCTTTCGGAGTTGTCGGTCCAATATCCGCCGTGGCCCGAGGTGTCGACCTTGATGTTGTTCCCCCCGAAACCGGCGATGTGGGGTGCGGCACCCAGCACCGTGCCGCCGGCGATACGTATGGGATCGTCGGTTGCCGCTCCGATCCAGACGTGGTCGGGGTCGATGTTCAACTGCTCGGCGGTGAAGACGCCCACGCCCATGCCCGGACTGCCGAGGGCGAGGATGTCGTCGGCGTGCAGACCGCCCCCGCCTTTGGCGGCCTCGCCGACGGCGAAGGTCCCGTAGCTGTGTGCCATCCAGGTGAGGTGGGTCTTCGGTTCACCGTGGGCCACACGGAGTCCGTTCGAGAATCTCCGCATGTCCTCCGCGCCGTCGATGCCGCGCATGGGGTTCGAGGCCTCCGGAATGCTCTCCGGGGTGTCGTACCCGAGGTAGGAGATCACGGAGACGGTCTGGCCGGCACCGGATTGCCTCTCCGCGGTGCGCTGGAATTGCCGGACGCGGTTGATCTGGTCCGGCACGCCGGGGAGTTCGGTGCCGGTGCCCGGGACCCATACGGCGGTGTGGGAGGCCTTGTCGGGGTTGCCCGTGGCGACGATCGCGCGTCCGTCACCTCCGTACGCCTCCGGGTCGATGGCGAGGAGGAACATCTGCTTCGTCTCCCTCCCGTCGTTGGCGCTCTCCTCCAGCTTCGTCCTGATCTCCCGCAGCGTCTTCTTGCGCTTGTCGTACGCCTCCTGGTCGAGACCGAACACGGATGCCGAGCCTGCCTCCAGGGCGTCGATCTTCTGGTCCAGGACGAGCCGGTTGGCCCTGTCACGGGCTTCGGCGGGGATGCCGTCGAGGTTTCCCACCTGGGCCGCGTTGAGCGTGAGGTACGTTTCCTGCTGCTCGGGGGTGAGTCCGTTCCACCACGCGGCGTTCTTGGCAGGGTCCTTGCCGTCGGGGATGTACGGGTCGACCAGGTCGAGCTCCCGCATGATGCCGGCGACGGCGTTCTTCGCGCTGAGCAGGGAGCCCGCCGCCCGGGACGGGTCCAGGGTGTTGGCGCTGAGCGAGACGAGGGCACTGTGGCCCTGGTCGCTCGCCGTCTGGGCGGCCTTCAGGGCGGCGTTGACGCGGTCCTGGAAGCCTTTCATCTCCGAGCCGAGCAGTTGCCGGGCCTTCTGAGCCTCTGGGTCGTTCGCTTCTCCTCTGCCGGGTGGCGGCATGGAGATGACGCCTTCGGCGGACACGGTCAGGCCGGCGTCGACCGCTCGGTTCACGGCGTTGGTCAGGTTGGTCTGTGCCTGGTACATCCGGTCGGCGACGGTGTTGAGCACCAGGGCCGCTGCCTCCGACTCCATCCTGACGATCTCCATCTGGACTTCCGTCGTCACCATGTACGGCTGAGCGGCCTTGGCGTCGGCGCCCTCCCAGCTCGGGCCGTGCGGCCCGTTGGCCTGCAGCGGACCGTTGACCTGGTTGCGGTGGCGCTGCCCGGTGGTGTCCATGGCGTGGCCGAGCGCCTTCCAGGCCTTCGCGGCGTCGCGCAGACCGTGCGGGTCGAACTTCACCAGAAGTTCGTAGACACCGGTCATTTCGCGCCCTGCTGCGGCGCGGCCCACCCGTCGGCGACAGCCTGGTCGTGGCGCTCATGGGCGGATGCGTTGGCGTTGAGGTTGGTCGCGGTGTCCACCAGGCGTTGCCGCAGGTCGCCGAGCAGCTTGGCCCAGCCCGTTCCCAACTGCCCCAGCCCGCCGGAGACGGACCAGCCGGTGAGCTGGGTCGAGACGGTGGTGCTGGTGGTGAGAGCGGCCTGGACGGGCTTGTCCAACTCCTCGCTCAGCGTCTTGGCGATGCCTGCGGAGGCCCGCAAGTCGGCCGGTTGGATCACTATTTTGCCGGACGTGTCTTTGTCGCCCATGTGGATTCCCCTCCCCGGAGGCGGATGCATGCGTTGCCCCTGCCGGCAGAACGCTAGGCGGATACAGGGTGCTCCGCATCCGTAGAAATACTCAGATGATATTTGAGGCGCCGTCAGGTGTTCGTCGGATCGGGGGAGGGCTGTCGTGCGCCCCAGGCGGCGGGTTCGGCGAGGGGGTTTGGGTTGGACGTACGTCTTGGACGTATGTCTTGCACGAGTGTCTAACTCATGGATATGGTCGTCTCATCAACCGCTTCGCGAGGGGGAAACCGAGATGACCGGCGTTGTGCGTGGGGAACTGGCCGTCGACGGCCGGCGGCTGTCCTACCTGGACTTCGGTGGTGACGGGCGGCCGTTGGTGGCGTTGCACGGGCACCTGTCGGAGGGGGCCGTGTGGGGGCGGCTGGCCGAGGAGTTGGCCGGGGAGTGGCGGGTGATCGCGCCGGACCAGCGGGGGCAGGGGGAGTCGGAGCGGGCCGCGGAGTACACGCGGGAGGGCTACCTGGCGGACATCGAGGCGCTGTTGGACCACCTGGGAGTGGAGAAGGCGGTGCTGCTGGGGCACTCGCTCGGGGGGATCAACGCGTACCAGTTCGCGGCCCGGCACCCCGGGCGGGTCGAAGCGGTCGTCGGCATCGAGGCGCCGGTGGTGCTCGGGCTGGAGGGGCCGAACCCGCTGGCCTTCCTGCTCGGGCTGCCGTACCGGGCGCCCACCCGGGACGGGCTGATCGCCGGACTCGGGCCCGCCGCGCCCTACTTCGCGGACCGGCTGCGGCAGGACGCGGACGGCGGCTGGCGGCTGCCGTTCCACCCGAAGGACATGTACGACTCGGAGGAGCTGGTCCACGGCGACCACTGGGCCGACTGGACGGCGACCCGCTGCCCCGCCCTGCTGGTGCGCGGCACCGAGGGCGTGATCCCGGCCGGGCAGGCGGCGGAGATCGTCGCCCGACGGCCCGGGACGGCCGCGGTGGAGCTGGCCGGAGACCACCTGCTGCCGGTCACGGCAGCCGATGAACTGGCGGCTGTGGTACGGGAGTTCCTGGCGACGCTGTAGCCCGGGGGAGTGGTGCCTGCCGCAGGCCGTGCCGTTGGTCCGCGTACGCCTGGAGGGAGCGCACGCCCGTGGCGCCGCGCCGTTCGGCCTCGATGCCCTGGACGGCGGCGGCCAGGGACCGGACCGTGCTGAGGCAGGGGACGCCCCGGGCCGTCGCGGCGGCGCGCAGGTCCCGGCCGTCGTCCGGGCCGCCCTCCGGATCCCCGTGCGGGGTGGCGACGACGAGGTCGAACTCGCCCGCCAGGATCCGGTCGGCCGCGCCTAGCCTGCGGACGGTGCCGACCGGGACCCCGTGGCGCCGCAGGACGTCCGCCGTTCCGGCGATGGCCAGGATCTCGAAGCCGGTGTCGGCGAGCACCTTCAGCGGGAACACCATCGCCCGCTTGTCCCGGTCGGCGACCGACACCAAGGCCCGCCCCTTGGCCGGGAGCCGGGGGCGGACGGCGGCCTGCGCCTTCGCGTAGGCCGCGCCGAACCCGGCGTCGATGCCCATCGCCCCGCCGGTGGTGGGTGCCTCCGGGGAGGGCGGGGCCGTCGCCCTGACCGCGATGGGCGTGTCCGGCGGCAGGGCGCCGCCGTCGCCGGTGGCGGGCAGTGTCCCATCGGCGCGGAGCTCGGCGATGGTGGCCCCCAGTATGGTCCGGGCGGCGGCCCGGGCCAGCGGCACGCCGGTGGCCTTCGACACGAAGGGCACGGTGCGGCCCGCCCCCGGGCGCACCTCCCGTACGTGCAGCTGACCGGCGGCCAGGGCGAACCGGACGCCGACCAGCCCGCGGACCCCGATCCGGGCGGCCGCCGCCTCGGTGGCCTCGCGGATCCGGGTCAGGTCGGCGCGGCCGAGGGTGACGGGCGGCAGTGTGCACGCGGAGTCGCCGGAGCGGGTGCGCGCGTCCTCCACGTGTTCCATGACGCCGCCGAGGTAGACCTCGGTGCCGTCGTAGAGGGCGTCGACGTCGACCACCGTCGCATCGTCAGGGATGTCAGGGATATTGGGAATGTCGGGGAGGAGAGGGGTGCCCAGGACCGGCACCCCGGCTTCGGCGAGCCGGTCGGCCAGGCCCGGCGGGGTCCCGTCACCCGGGTGCACCAGCACTCCGGCGAGCTCTCCGGCCGCCTGTTCGGCCGCCGCCACTTCGAGCAGGTCCTCGATGGTGAGCGGCTCGCAGTACACACGGTGGCCGCCGTGGATGTCGCTGGACGCGGTCGCCGGGCCGCAGTCGACGAGGACCGGGTCGTAGCCGGCGGCGGCGAGCGCGGACACCGTGTGGGCGCGGACGTCGTCGGACTCGCCGCCGAGGACGATGACCTTCGGGCCGGCGCCTCCGACGGGCGCGGCTGCGGGTGCGGGTGCCTCGCCGAAGCTGGAGTAGCTGGAGTAGCGGCAGCGGGTGCGGGCGGTGAACCCGGCGGCGGAGGCGGCGGCGCCGGGGTGCGCGGGGCGGATGCCCAGGGCCCGGCGCAGCTCCCGTACGGCCTCCTCCGACAGCCCGCGCAGTCGGCCGATCTGGGCGTCCGACAGGCCGTGCCGCTTGGCCAGCCGCAGGGTCTGCGGGAGGACGGCGCCGCGCTCCCCGGCGACCAGCCGGGCGACCTGTTCGATGCGTGCGATCCGGTGCAGGAACCAGGGGTCGATGCCGGTGGCGGCGGCCAGTTCGTCGACGGTGGCGCCGGCCCGGACGGCCTGGTGCACCCGGGTGATCCGGCCGGCGGCGGGTCCGGCCCCGGCGGCGACGAGCGCGTCCTTGTCGCCGACGGGCCCGGTCCAGTCGAAGGGGCCGTCCCCGCTGCCGGGCGAGCGCAGTGCCTTGTTGAGGGCTTCGGTGAAGGACCGGCCGATCGCCACCGCCCCTCCCGGCGCGGGGCCCCTGACGACCACGTGGTCCGGGTGCGGTGCGTGGTCGTCCGAGGGTTGCGAGCCGGTCCGCTCGCGGAGTTCGCGCAGGCTGTATCCGAGGGCGAGCCCGGTCGCGATCCGGGCGAGCGGGAGGCCGGTGGCCCGGGCGGCGAGTGCGGCGGACGGGGTCGCGCCGGGCGTCAGCGCGACCGTGGCCGTCCGGCCGGTGCGCGGGTCGAGTGCGAAGCGGACGGTGCAGCCGCCGGCGATGCCGAGTCCGGCGGTCAGCGCCGTGGCGGTGTCGCGCAGGTGCCGGTGCTGCGCTGCGGTGAGCGTCATGGCCGGGGCGACCGCGATGGAGTCGCCCGGGTGGGCGCCGGTCGGATGGGTACCGTCCGGGTGGGTGATCGGGTCCAGGTGTTCGGTCGTGCAGACGACGGCCGCCTCGTCGTGGCGGTCGCGCAGCAGCTCCAGTTCGATCGACTTCCAGCCGAGGAGGGCTTCCTCCAGCAGCACTTCGTCGGCGGTGCCCGGGCTCAGTGCGGCGGCGGCCAGGGCGGACAGCTCCTGCCGGTCGCGCGCGAGGCGCGGGCCGGGGCCCGCCGTGGGGTGGCCGGGCCACACGAGGACCGGGTAGCCCAGGTCCTGCGCCGCCGTCAGGCACTGCTGCGGGGAGCGGCAGGTCAGGCCGCGGGCCGGTGCGGCGCCGCCGCGCCGGGCGAGCCGCCGGAAGCGGCGCCGGTCGCGGCCGGCCCGGACGGTGTCGAGGCCGGTGCCGAGCAGTTCGACGCCGTAGCGGGTGAGCACCCCGGACTCGTGCAGGGCGAGGGCGATGTCCAGGGCGGTCCGGCCGCCGGTCGTGGGCAGCAGGGCGTCCGGGCGCTCCTTGGCGATGACCTTCTCGACGGTCTCGGCGGTCACCGGTTCCAGGTAGGTGGCGTCGGCCAGGTCGGGGTCGGTGATGACGGTCGCCGGGTCGCTCTCGACGACCGTGACCCGGAGTCCCTCCTCCTTGAGCACCCGGCATGCCTGGGTTCCGGCGGAGTCCGGTCCGGCGGCGCGGTCGGGGGCGGCCGGACCGGAACCGATCACCAGGACCGACTCCGGTCGACTGTGCCGAGGCATCACGGGTCACACCTCCCTCTCTCGTTCCGGGCGGACGACTTCCGGGCGGGCGGGTTCAGGTACGGACGGGTTCAGGCACGGACGGCCTCAGCCGCAGACCGCGTCGGGCGGGGCCGCGTCAGGTGCGGACCGGCGCGTCCCCGGTGACCGGCTGCCCGTCGGGGGCCGTCCAGCGCCTGCCGTTCTCCCAGTAGGCCTGGACCTCGTCCAGCGAGCGGCCCTTGGTCTCCGGTGCCAGCGCGTACACGAAGAGCCAGGACAGGACGGTGATGCCGAGCAGGATGACGAAGGTCAGCATCCCGCCGGCGGCGTCGAGCAGGCCGAGGAAGAACTGGGCGACGAACAGGTTCGTGGTGAGGTTCGTCAGCAGCATCGCCGTCGCTCCGGCGCCGCGCAGGTGGTCCGGGAAGCCTTCGGCGGCGAAGATCCACACCACCGCCCCGAAGCCGATGTTGAAGCCGACGATGAAGACGACGAGGCCGAGGAAGCCGATGGCCGCCGGTGTGTCGGCGGCGAACATGAGCACCATCAGTGCCTGTCCCAGGGCCATCAGGGCGGTGCCGGTGAGCAGGGCGGGCCGTCGGCCGAAGCGGCCGGCCCCGTCGATGGTGAGGGCGCAGAGCAGCGCGGCTGCCGCGCCGGCGAGTTGGACCAGGCCGGGCAGGACGAGCAGGCCGAAGTCGTCGGCGTAGCCCATGTGCTGGAAGATCCGGGGGCTGAAGAACACCACCGCGTTGATGCCGGTGGCCTGGACGAAGAAGCCCAGGACGACGACGAAGACCGTCAGCGTCCGGTACCGGGGGCCGAGCATGGTGCGCAGGGTGCCCGGTCGGCGCGGGGCCCCGGTGTCCGGGCGGGCGAGCCGTTCCCGCCGGAGCTGGTGCCACTGCTCGGTTTCCGGGAGCCGGGTGAGCTGGACGGTGCTGGCGAGGGCGAGGACGCCGGGGATGGCGAGCATCAGCCGCCACTGCCCGCTGTCCGTCAGGAGGTAGCCGCAGAGGTAGCCGAGCGCGCACCCGAGGGACGTCGCCACCTGGTAGAGGACGGCGATGCGGCCGCGTGTGCCGGTGGAGGCGGATTCGGCGATGAAGACGGGCATCGCCACGATCGCGACGCCCATCATGGTGCCCTGGACGAGCCGGCTGGCGTCCAGCCACACCACGTTCTGCGCCGTGACGGCGAGCGCGGTGGCGGCCACGTACAGCAGGGCCAGCCAGATCAGGGTGGCGCGGCGGCCGAGCGTGCCGACGAGCCGGCTGCCGAGCATGACGCCGGCGATCCAGCCGGCGGAGGTGGCGGCGTACAGCGAGCCCTGCTGGGCGGTGCTGAGCTTGAAGTGGTCGGTGACCAGCAGCAGCGCGCCGGCCATGGCGCTGGCGTCGTACCCGCCGGTCACTCCTTTGAGGACGGCCAGGAGGCCGACCTTGGCGTCCTGGCCCGGCCGGGTGTCGTGGCCCGGCCGGGTGTCCTGTCCGGTGGCGGCGGCTGGGGTGGCGTTCACGAGGGGTCGGTCCCTTTCGTGGGCGGGGCCGCGGGCCACTGCCCGCCGCCGTCCCCGTCGGTCGCCGCTCGCGCCGCGTCCAGCAGGAGGGGGTGCATGTCGGCGGTGGCGAGGCAGACCTCGAAGACCCGGTCCGCCTGGTCGAGGGGGCGGGTGAGGTCGAGGGGCCGCCCCTGGAGGTCGGTGCAGACGGCGCCGCGCTCCTGGAGGACGCAGACGGCGGCGGCCACGTCCCAGATCCGGCAGCCGCGGTGGACGAACGCGGCGTACGCGCCGTCGGCCACCATGCAGATGTCGAAGACGCTGTTGCTCATCCGGATGCCGAGGCAGGCGGACCCGAGGGCGGCGACGAACCGGCCTTCGGCGGCCATCTGTTCGGCCGGGCCCTTGTCCATCCCGTAGGCCACCAGGGAGCGGTCGGGGTCGCCGGCGGGGAGCGGTCCGAGCGGCTGCCCGTTCCGGGTGGCGCCCCGGCCGGTCTGGGCGACGTAGACGCTGCCGAACGCGGGCAGTGCCAGTCCGCCCGCGATCGCCCCGCGGGGGCCGACCAGCGCCACCATCACCCCGAACAGGGGGCTGCCGGCGGCGTAGTTGCTGGTGCCGTCGAGCGGGTCGACGACCCAGGTGAGGTCCTGGCCGTCCGGGCCGCCAGGGGTCGCGCCGCTCTCCTCCTCCAGGATGGCGTGCCCGGGGTACCGGTCCGCGATCCGCTCGGTGAGGAGGGCGCTGAGGGCGAGGTCGGCCTCGGTGACGATCTGGTTCAGGTCGGCGGGCTTGACCGTGCCCCGGTCGGTGCCGCGCATCCGGACGGCGAGGTCGGACGCCTCGCGCAGGGCGGAGCCGATGAACGGGGTGTAGTCGGTGGACGGGCTGTGGTCGGTGGACGGGGTGTGGTCGGCGGGCCGGGTGCGGCCGCCGGTCCGGGCCGGCGGGTTCATCGCGGGCCCTCCAGGTACCGGGCGAGGATGGGCCGTTCGGGGGCGATCACGGTGTCCGGGATCTCGTCGGGGGCGAAGAGGCGCCAGGCGCTGTTCTCCGTGGTGTCCAGGTCGACCACGGCGCCCGGGGGCAGTTCGGCGGTGTAGGCGGCGGTGACGTTGTGGATCTCGTCGCCGTGCGGGTAGCGGTAGTAGTACTCCGGTCCGGAGAAGACCCCGAGCAGGTGCAGTTCGCCGACCTCCAGGCCGGTCTCCTCCTTGAGTTCGCGCCGCCCGGTGTCCTCGAAGGACTCGCCGGGCTCCATGATGCCGCCGGGCAGTCCCCAGCCGCCGGTGTCGACCCGTTCGAGGAGCAGGATCCGGCCGGCCGGGTCGGTCACCACGACCGAGGTCCCGGGGAGGATGAGAGGCCGGGTGCCCACCAGCTTGCGCAGCTCTGCCACGTAGTCGTTCATGATGCGGTACCACCACTTCTGTGCCGGGCCGGATCGTCGGCCGGTCGTTGCCCGTTCGGTCTGCCGGGGATCGGTGCGCCGGGAGTCGGTCTGCCGACCGTCGGTGTGCCGGGGATCGGTCTGTCGGCCGGCGGTCGGCCGGCGGTCGGGGTGCCGGCTGGACGGCATGACGACCGCTCAGCCGGACGCGTGGAGCTCGGTGACAAGATCGCAGATCCCGTCGACGAGTTCCGCGGGCATGTGGGAGTAGAGCGGCAGCGTGATCATGCTCGACGCCAGTTCCTCGGTGACGGTGAGGTCCGGTCCGGCCGGGACGTCCAGGTAGGCGGTCTGCTGGTGCAGCGCGGGGCTGAAGTACTTGCGGGAGCTGACGTTCTCCCGGTGCAGGCGTTCGGCCAGCGTGTCGCGGTCCATGCCGAACCGTTCGGCGTCGACCCGGATCCCGAGGTCCTTGTAGGAGCTGACCGCGCCCGCGGGCAGCTGCTGGAACTCCAGGCCGGGCAGGGCGCCCAGGCGGGAGCGGTAGCGCTCCACCAGGGACCTGCGGACGTCCAGCCAGCGCGGCAGGGTCCTGAGCCCGTGGGTGCCCATGAGCCCGGCGATCTCGGTCATCCGGCCGCTGAGCCCGACGAGGCGGCTGTCGTAGTCGCCGGGGTTCCCGTACTCCCGGGCGGTCCGCAGCTTCGCGGCCAGCGCGGTGTCGTTGGTGGCGATCAGGCCGCCCTCGCCGGTGCTGAGGGTCTTCGTCGGGCTGAGGCTGAAGACCTCGGCCACGCCCTTGCCGCCGACCATGGTCCCGTCGGGGTAGCGGCTGCCGAAGCCGTGCGCGGCGTCGAAGACGAGCGGGACGCCCCGGGTGTCGCACAGTTCCTGGAGCCGGTCGGCGTCGCAGGGGGCTCCGAAGGTGTGCATGCCCATCACCCCGGCCACGTCCGGGAGTTGCGGGGCCAAGGCCTCCGGGTCGACGGTCCAGGTCCGGGGGTCGGACTCGGCGAACCGTACGCCGTGGCCGGCCCAGCGGGCGGCGTGGCCGGACGCCATGAACGTGAAGCTCGGGACGGCGATGTCGCCGGTCAGGTCCAGGCAGCGCAGTACGAGCATCAGGCCGGTGGTGCAGTTGCTCACGGCGACGGTCCGGGCGACGCCGAGGTAGTCGGCGGCGGCCTCCTCGAAGGCGCGGACGTGCCGGCCGTTGGTGAGCATGCCGGACCGGAGGACCTCCCGGAAGGCGAGCTCCAGTTCGGCGTCGACCTCGACGGTGGGGCGCACCAGGGGGACGAGTTCGGGGAAGCGTGGTGGGCGGACGGTGCTCAGCGGGATCTGTGTCATGGGAGGGCTCCTCAGGGCCTGGTCGTCGACGGCGTCCGGTCGGCGCGTCCGGTCGGCGCGCCTCGGCAGCGCACTTCAGCGGCGCGCCCGGGTAGCGCGTCCGGTCGGCGCGCCTCGGCAGCGCGTCCGGTCAGAGCGCCCGCGTCGGGATGTGCTTCGCGCGCTGGGCGAGCGCGATCTGGTGGTTGCTGTACCGGGCGGCGCCGAAGTCGGTGAACTCGCCCCGGCCCATGGCGTCGCGGATGTGCCGCACCGTGTCGACCACCCGCAGGCTCGGGCGGAAGCCCAGTTCCCGGGCGATGGGGTCGAAGTTCACCCGGTAGTTGCGCGGGTCGGTCTGCTCCTTGCGGACCTCCACGCTGGTGCCGGGGACCTCCTCGGCGATCAGGGCGCCGACCGCGTCCATGCGGTGGTTCTCCTCGCGGGAGCCGCAGTTGTGGACGCTGGACCCGGTCCGCCGGTCGTCGCCGAGGACGAGCTGCACGGCCGCCGCCGCGTCCTCGACGTGCAGGAACGGCCGCCACTGGGTGCCGCCGTACACGGTGACGGCCCCGCCCGACACGGCGTGCGCCGTCATGACGTTGACGGCGAGGTCGAACCGCATGCGGGGCGAGAGGCCGTGGACGGTGGCGAAGCGCAGCAGCCGGGAGGAGAGCCGGTCGTGCGGCAGCGAGAACAGGTAGTGCTCGGCCATCACCTTGGACTCGGCGTAGACGGACTGGGGTGCCAGCGGCGACCAGGCGTCGACCTCGGTGTCGCCGGTGACCCCGTAGTTGCTGCAGGTCGACGCGAAGACCAGGGACCGTACGTCCGCCCGCCGGCAGGCCTCGGCGACCTGGATGGTGCCCCGGTAGTTGACCTCCCAGGCGGTGTCGGTGTCGACGCCGCAGGCGGGGTCGCCGACGATGGCGGCCAGGTGGACGACCGCGTCCACGCCGTCGAGGGCCTTCTCCCAGGAGCCGGTGTCGCGGACGTCCCCGTCGACGTGGGTGATGCCGGGCAGGTCCGGTTCCGGGCCGCCGACCAGGCCGTTGTCGACCACGACCACGTCCGCTCCGGACCGGGCGAGTCTGCGGGCCAGCACCGAGCCGATGTACCCGCGCCCCCCTGTGATCAGGTACTTCTTCATCGCTCGTTCTCTCCTCGCTCTGCCCGTCCGCGCTCCCGGGGGGAGGCCGCGGCCGCCGGGCGCGCACGGTCGAAGGTGGTTGTCGGGGGCCGGTCCGCCGGGGTCGGGCTGCCGGGCGGGGTCGGGCGGAGGGGCGCGCTCACGGCCCCGCCAGCCTGGCGTCGGCCACCACGATCTGGCCCAGCGAGATGCCGCCGTCGTTGGTCGGCACCTGCTGCTGGCAGTACGTGTCGAATCCGGCCTCGCGCAGTTCCACCAGGCAGTTGACCAGCAGGAACTCGTTGAGGAAGACGCCGCCGGACAGGACGAGCTGCCGGGTGCCGACGTCGCCGAGCGCCAGACAGCGCTCGACCACCATGTCGACCACGGCCGAGTGGAAGCGGCGGCTGACGGTGGCGGTGTCCAGGCCGGCGGCCAGGTCGGCGGCGATCGCCCGGACCATCGGCCGGGGGTCGATCTCGGTCACGCCGTCCCGCTGCGCCGCGCCGAAGCGGTAGCGCTGCCCGGGCGCGGCCATGGTGAAGTCCCGCCCGAGCAGGCCCTCCAGCTCGATCGGGCCCTGCGCCTCGTACTCGGCGTGGGTGGTGATGGCGAGCAGGGCGGCCACGGCGTCGAACAGCCGGCCCATGCTGGAGGCGGGCGGCGCGTTGACGCCGCGCCTGGCCATGGTGGCGAAGACGTGGCGCTGCCGGTCGTCGAGGGTCTCCAGGACGGGGAACGCCGCGACCGCCGCGGCCGGGTCGTCGAACGCGTCGAACGCGTCCAGGGCGAGGGCGAAGCCGGTCCTGATCGGTTCGGTGACGGCCCGGTCGCCGCCGAGCAGCGGCAGGGTCCGCAGGTGGGCGACCCGGTCGACCTCGCGCAGGTCGCCGACCAGGATCTCGCCGCCCCAGATGGTGCCGTCGAGGCCGTAGCCGGTGCCGTCGAAGACGACGCCGATGGTCCGGCCGGTGAGCCGGTTCTCCGCCATGCAGGAGGCCATGTGCGCGTGGTGGTGCTGCACCGGGACGACCTGGTCGAAGGCGTCGCCCTGCTTGTCGGAGGCGTAGCGGGTGGCGCGGAACTGCGGGTGCAGGTCGACGGCGGCGTGCCGGGGGTGCAGGTCGTGCAGGTCGGCGAGGTGCCGGACGGCCGCCTGGTGCGCCCCGAAGGTCTCGTCGTTCTTGATGTCGCCGATGTGCTGGCTGACGTAGACCCGGGAGCCGCTGCTCAGCGCCACCGTGGTCTTCAGTTCGGCCCCGTAGGCCACCAGCGGGGCCAGCTCGGTGCCCACCTCGACGGGGTACGGCGCGTAGCCGCGGGCCCGGCGGACGAAGCTGACCAGCGGCTCGGCGAGCCGGGTGTGCTCGGAGTAGCGCACGATCGAGTCGTCGACCCGGACCTCGATGCCGCGGTCGTTGTAGAGGATCAGGTCGGCGACGTCGAGGAGTTGGTCCAGCGCGTCCTCGTTGCGGTACACGATGGGGTAGCCGGAGATGTTCCCGCTGGTCATGACGAGGGCGTCCAGGCCGGGCCGGTCGACCAGCAGGTGGTGCAGCGGCGCGGAGGGGAGCATCACCCCGAGGTTGGGGTTGCGGGGGGCGACCTGTTCGGGCAGGCCCCGGCCGCGCTTGCGGAGCAGCACGATCGGGCGGGCCGGTGACAGCAGCAGGTCGGCCTCGGGCGGGCGGATCCCGGCGAATGACGCGGCGGTGTCCAGGTCGCGGGCCATCACCGCGAACGGCTTGGAGTCGCGCCGTTTGCGGGTCCGCAGCCGGGCGACGGCCTCGGCGTTGCGGGCGTCCACGGCGAGGTGGAACCCGCCGATGCTCTTGACCGCGACGATCAGGCCCTCGGCGAGCGCGTCCACCGCGCCGGTGAGCGCGGCCTCGCCTTCGGCGGCGGCCGTTCCGCCCCCGGCGGCCGTTCCGCTCCCGGCCGCCGTCCCGCCCGGCCCGGCCAGCAGCAGCCGGGGGCCGCAGTCGGGGCAGGCGTTGGGCTGGGCGTGGTAGCGCCGGTCCAGCGGGTCCCGGTACTCGGCGGCGCAGGGCGGGCACATGGTGAAGACGGCCATGGTGGTCGCCGCCCGGTCGTAGGGCAGGTCCCGGATGATGGAGTAGCGCGGGCCGCAGTTGGTGCAGTTGATGAACGGGTAGCCGTGGCGCCGGTCGGCGGGGTCGCGCAGTTCGGCGAGGCAGTCGGCGCAGACGTAGGAGTCGGCGGGGACGATGGTGCTGCGGACGCCGCCGTGCAGGCTCTCCCGGATGGTGAAGCCCTCCTGCGGCGCCGTGTCCCCGGGCAGCCGCTCGACCCGGACGTCCGTCACCCGGGCCTGCGGCGGCGCCTCGGCGCTGAGGCCCTCGGTGAACCGGCGCATCGGGCCGGCGCGGCCGGCGACCTCGATCAGCACGCCCTCCGGGTCGTTGAGGACCCAGCCCGTCAGGTCGTGCCTCAGGGCGAGCTTGTAGACGAAGGGCCGGTAGCCCACGCCCTGGACCACGCCGCGGACGCGGATGCGCCGCCGCTCGGTCGCTTCGCTGTTCGTCGTCATCTCCGCGTGCCCCCGTTCAGCACAGCCGCGGCAGTTCGGAGCCTTCGAGCTCCTCGACCACGGAGTCCCGGCCGTCGGGGCCGCGCATCAGGACGACGGGCTCGGGGTCCTGGGTGACCTCGCCGATGGTGACGGCCTCCGCGCCGTACTTGTGCGAGCGCAGCGCCGCCAGCACCTCCTCCTCGGCGGAGGGGTCGACGAACAGGCAGAGGCACCCCTCGTTGGCGGAGTGGATCGCGTTGATGCCCAGCATGTCGGTGGCCATCACGGTCTCGAACTGGATGGGGAGGCGGTCCTGTTCGACCCGGATGGTGAGCCCGGACGAGCCGGCGTACTCGTGCAGGACGGCGGCCAGGCCGCCCCGGGTGACGTCGCGGACGGAGTGCACCGAGCCCTCGGCGACGGTGGACAGCAGCCCGTCCAGCAGCCCGTTCAGCGGCGCGCAGTCGCTGAGCACGCGCTGTTCGAAGCCCAGCCCCTCGCGGATCGACAGCAGGTGGACGGTGTGGTTGCCGATCGGCCCGCTGAGGATGACCCGGTCGCCGGCCCGCACGTCGCGCATGCGCAGCGGCTCGCGTTCGAAGACGCCGACGCCCGCGGTGTTGATGTAGATCTGGTCGGCCTCGCCCTTGCGGACGACCTTGGTGTCGCCGCAGACGATCTGGACCCCGGCCTCGCGGGCCACGTCCCGGATCGAGGTGAGCACCTGGACCAGGCGGGGGATCGGCAGGCCGGTCTCCAGGATGATCCCGAGGGTGAGGTAGAGCGGGCGCGAGCCGACCACGGCGAGGTCGTTGACGGTGCCGCAGACCGAGATCTTGCCGATGTCGCCGTTGCCGAAGAACGGCGGGTCCACCACGAACGAGTCCGTGGTCATGGCGATGCGCCCGGTGGGGACGGACAGCATCGCGCTGTCCTCCATCTCGCCGATGTACACGTCGCCGAGGGTGTCGACGATCAGGGAGATCAGCTCGTGACTGAGCTTGGCGCCGCTGCCGTGGTCGAGAAGGACCTCGTCGGGGCCGCCTGCCGCGCTTGCCATCTGCACGTCCTGCCTTTCCGGTACGGGGGTGGGAGGTCGCGGAACCCGGCGCCGTGGGGCCTTGGGCCGTGGCCGGGTGCGGCGCGCCGGGCGCCGGGTTCCGTCGGCGGTGCGAAGGGGCCTGCTACGGAAGGGTCTTGGGGATCCGGCGCGGCAGCTCGCCCTTGGCGTCGAGGGTGTCCAGGATCTCCGTCGAGTCCGCGACGGTGGCGCAGTAGCCGCTGAGCCAGGTGAGCGAGCGGTCGCGGTCGGCGGCGTTGTCGGAGACCACGCAGTCGGAGGCCACCCAGACGTTGTAGCCGCGGAAGAAGGCGTCGGCGGCGGTGGTCTGCACGCAGATCTGCGTCTGGAGCCCGGTGACCAGGACGGTGTCGACGCCGGCCGCCTGGAGCAGGTCGTGCATCTCGGTCTCGTAGAAGCCGCTGTCCTTGGTCTTCTCGACGACCACGTCGCCCTCGGCGAGGAACGCGGGGAGGATCGCCGCGCCCTCGGTGCCGCGCTGGAGCGGCAGGGTGCCGTCGGCCCGGCGGTTGGCGTTGGGGTCGTCGGGCAGGTTGATCAGCTGCAGGTGGTAGACGACGTGGCCGCGCTTGCGCATCTCGTCCAGGAACCCGGTGAAGGCGGGCTGCGCGTCGGCGATGACCGCCGAGCGTTCGGCGGTCAGGCTGGTGACGTCGCTCTGCAGGTCGTTGGTGAGCACGGCGATCTTGCCCATGGGAACTCCTTGTCCGGATGAGCGGCGGGTGGGGCGGGAGACAGGGGCGGCAGCGGACTCGTGGGTCCCTACGAGCGGATCGCTCGGTGCCGACATCCATGAGAATGAAGGGAACGTCCCATTCCCGGCTACCGATCGGGACAGGCCTGGACGGCCCTGGACACGCCCGGGGGAGCGGCCTTCCGCGGCGGTCCCGAACGGGTCATCGCGTCCCGGCCGGGCGGGCGGCGATCTCCAGCAGGACGTGGCGGGTACCGGGTCGGTGGCGGAGCACCGCGTGTGACCCGGGCGGGAGGTAGAGCACCTCGCCCCGGAGCAGCCGCAGCGCGAGCGGCTCGGTGTCCCGGTCCGGGGGGTCCGGCGCCACCTCGATGCCGCTGGCCCCGGACTCCTGCACCACGACCAACTCGCGCCGCCCCGACCGGAGTCGGGTGACGGTGGCGGCGGGCGGACCGGCCGGCAGCCGGAGGACGGCGCGGCCGAGGCGCCCGGCGAGCGCGTCGGCCAGGGCCGGGCCCAGGTCCCGTTCCGGTCCGCCGTCCCCGGCCGTCGGGTCGCACTCCGGCCACAGGAGCGCAGGTCCGCTGCCGTCGCGGGCCGAGACGAAGGCCGCGAGCTCCGCCAGGAAGCCGCCCCGGTGTGACTCCTCAGGTCCCCAGTGCATGGTCAGCCCCTTTCGAGCCAGAGGACCGGTTCCTCTGAACCCTTCATGGTGGGCTTCCGTCACGCGCCAGGGCAGTCAAGGGGTTTGGGTCCCCGAGCGGCCCCTCGCGGACCCTCGCCGGGGCCTTGGGCGGCCCCTCGCCCGGTCCCCGGGCGGCCCGTCGCCGGGGCCCCGCGCTCACTCGGGCAGCAGGCCCGCCCGCACCGCGGCCACCCCCGCCTGGAACCGGCTCTCCGCGTCCAACTGCTGCATGATGTCGGCGATGTGGCGGCGCGCCGTGCGCAGCGACATGCCGAGGCGGCGGGCGATGGCCTCGTCCTTGAGGCCGGCCGCGAGCAGTTCGACGATGGTGCGGTCGATGTCCTGGGCGACCTTCTCCAGGCCTTCGGCGGCGGCGACCGCGAACGGCCGGGCGCGGTCCCAGGTCTGCTCGAAGATCTCGCAGAGGTAGGCGACCAGCCACGGCTGCCGGACGGCCACCGAGCCCCAGGAGCCGTCGGAGGCCGGGACGAAGGCGAGGTGCCGGTCGAAGACGATCAGCCGCCCGAACAGTTCGTGGCTGGTCCGGTACTGGCCGCCCAGCCGGGAGGCGGCCTCGACGTAGGCCTGGCTGGGGCCGTTGAAGCGGGCCGTGTGGTGGTAGAGCGTGCGCATCCTGATGCCGCGGCCGAGCAGGGCCCGGTCGCGGACGAGTGCCTCCTGCATGGCCTCGGGGGCCCGGCTCCCCCCGCCGGGCTGGCTGGCCAGGACCTCCGTCCGGCACTGTTCGGCGGCCTGGTTCAGGGCGGACCGTACGTCGGAGAGGCTGGAGAGGACCTCGACGCCGGTGTCGCGGTGCCGGTCGACGCCGTAGTAGTACGGCATGAAGCCGGACAGCAGGGCGCGGCGGTCGGCTATCCACTCCTCCTCCCGGCGGATCCGGTCCTCGCCCGGCGCGGCCAGTTGCGCCATCGCGACGTCCGGGGGGACGGCGTAGCCGGCGCCCTCGCCGCCGGGGAGGGGGGCGATCAGGCGCAGTTCGGCGAGCCGCCGCAGTGTGGCGGTGGCGTTTCCCACCGGAATGCCCAGGGCTGCGGCGACGGATTCGGGGTCCATCCGGCGGTGCACCAGGACCCACTGGTACACCCGTGCTTCCAGCGGATCCGATGCAAAGTCGGTTTCGGTCCGTTTGTCCACGGTCGTCCCCCGCTCCCATTGATGCCATGCAGTTAGATGAGGCATCGCCATCATGGTCTAGACAAGAACCCGGTGAAAAGCTGTCCGCCAAGCGCCCGCAAGCCACTTGACGCACTTGAGGGGTCACCGTGAAACGCATCTCCATCGCCGCCAAACTGATCGGCGTCACCGTTCTCGCCTCCGCGGCCGCCCTGCTCGGCGGCGCGCACGCCGGGGGGGCGTTCGCACCCCACCCGTCCACGGTCCTCGCCGACACCTCGTGGGGCGGTTTCGCCCCCTGTGGACCGCCCTGCGGCAAGTGACCGGGCTCGCGGACCGACCGTGCCCGGTATCCGACCGACCAGCCGCCTCCACCGCGGCTCGACCGAACCGGAAGGCCCGATGACCCCGCCACCGCAGGCCGCCGCACTCTCCGCCCGTGAAGTCGAAGTACTGGAGCACCTCGTCCAGGGGCTCACCTACGGCGCGATCGCCCGGCGCCTGCGGATCAGCCCCCACACCGTGGAGACCCATCTGCGCCGGATCCGGGCCAAGACCGGCTCGGCCAACCGCACCCAGCTCGCCCTGCTCGCCCTCGCGCCCGATCGGTCCCGGCCGGCCGGCCAGGGGCCCGACCCGCACCCCGCCTGCCCGGGTGGCTCCGGCGGACCCGGCGGCCCCGGTGGCCTCGGCAGTCTCAGTGGCACTGGTGGCCCCACCGTCCCCGACCCGGCGACGGCCACCACGCCCGCCGAGTTCGTCACCCAGCTGCGCCTGCTGAAGGCATGGGCGGGGGAGCCCTCGCTGCGCCGGCTGGAACGGCGGACCGGGCTCCCGCGCAGCACCCTCGCCCGCTCCCTGGACGTCCGCCACAACCGCCTGCCGCCGTTGGAGCGGGTCGTCACCATCGTGCGGGCCTGCGGTGTCCCGGCCGTGGTCGCCGACCACTGGGCGGACCACTGGCGGCGGATCCAGATGCTGGCCTGCCTCCCGAAGGACGCCCGCCTGCCGGACGGCGCCTGCCGCCCGCAGGACACCGCCGGTGTTCCGGCCGGGGCCCCGGCGCCCGGGTAAGCGATCCCGCCGCTTCCCGCCGTCTCCGGCCGCTTCCCGCCGCTTCCCGCCGTCTCCGGTCGCTTCCCGCCGCTTCCCGGTGGGCGAGGTGTACGGCGGAGCCGTACGGGAGAGGGTGCAGACGATCCCACCGGACGACACGTGCCATCAGGAGGCCCGGATGCCCGAGTTCGAGACCGCCGACCTGTCCGACGACGAGCGGGCGGCCCGTGCCCGGCTGGACCCGGGCGCCTACGACTTCTACGCGACCGGTTCCGTCGGGGAGGTGACCCTGCGGGAGGCCGAGCAGTCCTGGCGGGCGCACCGCTTCCTGCCCCGGATCCTGCGGGACGTCTCCGCCGTCGACACCGGCCTGGACCTGCTCGGCAACCGGCTCGCGCTCCCGGTGCTGGTCGCCCCGACGGCGTTCCACTCGATGGCCCACCCGGCCGGCGAGGCCGCCACCGCCGCCGGGACCGCCGCCGCCGGCTCGCTGTTCGTGCTCTCCTCGCGGGCGACCCGCCCGATCGAGGAGGTCGCCTCGGCCGCCGGCCCCTGGTGGTACCAGGTGTACGTGCTGCGCGACCGCGAGCTGACCCGCAAGCAGGTGGAGCGTGCCGCCGCCAACGGGGCGGGCGCCCTGGTGCTGACCGTCGACGCCCCCGTCGTCGCGCGCAAGGCCCGGCGGGGCGCCGCGCTGCCGCTGGCCGACGAGGACCGGCAGACCGGCGCGATGGCGCCGGAGACCCGCACGCCGGACCAGGAGCAGGACCCGTCCATCGGCTTCGACACCATCGCCGAGCTGACCCGGGTCTCCGGTCTGCCCGTCCTGGTCAAGGGCGTGCTGCGCCCGGATGACGCCCGGGCGTGCGTCGAGGCGGGCGCGGCCGGGGTGATCGTCTCCAACCACGGCGGCCGGCAGCTGGACCGGGCGGTGTCGGCGGCCGCCGCGCTGCCGCTGGTCGCGGCCGAGGTCGGCGGCGAGGTGCCGGTCCTGGTCGACGGCGGCATCCGTTCGGGGATCGACGTGCTGACGGCGCTCGCCCTGGGCGCCAGGGCCGTCCTGCTCGGCCGGCCGGTCCTGTGGGCGCTCGCCGCCGGGGGAGCCGACTCCGTCCGGGACCTGCTGGTCGAGCGCCGGGCGGAACTGGCCGAGGCGATGACGCTGGCGGGCGCGCGCGACCTGGGCGAGGTCACGGCGGACCTGCTGGCCCCCCGCCCCCGGCCGGAGGCCTGAAGCGGGGACCTGAAGCGGGGGAACAGGGAGTCAGCTCGCGTGGGACTCGCGGAGCAGCTTCTTGTCGGGCTTGCCGACGGCCGTCAGCGGGATCTCGGCCAGCAGGTGCAGGGCCTCCGGCGCGTAGATCCGGCCCTTGCGGGCGGTGACGAACGCGCGCAGGTCCTCCAGGTCCGGCCGCTGCCCCGGCGCGGGGACGACGGCGACGTGGACGTGTTCGGCTTCCTGGGCGTCGCACACCCCGTAGACGGCGCACTGGGCGACGGCCGGGTGGGTGAGGAGCAGTTCCTCCACCTCGCTGGGGTAGACGTGCCCGCCGACCACGATGATCTTGTCCTTGAGCCGGTCGGCCAGGTAGAGGTAGCCGTCCTCGTCGAAGTAGCCGATGTCCCCGGTGTCGAGCCAGCCGTCGTGCAGCACCTCGGCGGTGAGGTCCGGCCGCTTCCAGTACCCGGCCATGACGGTGGCCGAGCGGACGTGGATCCCGCCCTGCTCCCCGGTGGGCAGGTCGGTGCCGTCCTCGGAGCGGATCACCACCTCGATGCCCGGGAGCGGCCGGCCGACGGAGAGCTGGCCGCCGGGCCCGATCCGGTCGTGCTCGTGCGGGGCGAGCATGGCGATGTTCTGCGCCTCCGACTGCCCGTAGCCGCTCACCAGGATCGGCCCGAACACCTCGATCGCCTCGCGGACCCGGGCGGGGGAGGCGGCGCAGCCCCCGTAGGAGATCCGGCGCAGGCTGGACAGGTCGGTGCGGCCGACCGCCGGGTGGTCGAGCAGCTGGTAGAGCAGCGGCGGCAGCAGCCACAGGTCGGTGATCCGCTCGCGTTCGACGGCGGCCAGCACCTCGCCCGGGTCGAAGGAGCGCTGGATGACCACCGAGCCGCCGCTGTGGAAGGTCAGGTCGGAGAACAGCCCGGCCAGGTGGGCGAGCGAGGTGACGGCGAGGTAGCGCGGCGGTACGGCGTCCGGGTTGCCGCCGTACGGGATGTCGAAGATGCGCCGGGCCGGGCCGTGCAGGGTGCGGATGCCCTTCGGGATGCCGGTGGTGCCGCCGGTGTGGCGGATGGTCACGTCGTCGTCCGGGCCGACCCGGACGGCGGGCGGTTCGGCGGGGCGGTGGGTGGAGGCGGCGACGGCGTCCTCGCCGATCACCACCGCGCCGCCCGCTGCGGGGCTGCCCGCTTCGGGGCCGGGGCCCAGGGTGAGGACTGTCGGGATGTCGACGAGGGGGAGCAGTTCGGCGGCCGTCGCGTACCGTTCGGCGTCCACCAGCAGGATCCCGGTGTCCACGCTGGTGGCGATCTCGGCCAGGACCGGGGCGCTCATGCCGTCGTAGAGGTTGACCACCCGGGCGCCCGCGAGCCCGGCGGCGTACCGGGCGCTCAGTGCCTCGGCGGTGTTGCCGGTGAGCAGGGTGACGGTGGTGCCGACGGTCGCGCCCCGGGCGATGAGTTCATGGGCGAGGCGGTAGGTGGCGGCGGCGAAGTCGCCCGCGGTGATCACCGTGCCGTCGGCGGTGGTGATGGCCCGCCGGTCGGGATCGGCGGCGAGGGACCGGACGACCAGGGCCGGACCGCTGACGAACTCCGGTGCGGACATGGCTACTTCTTCGCATTTGTAGTTTGCAACCATGTGTACAGACTAACCCCGGCCTCCGGCCTTCCGCGGTGATCTTCCGGAGCGGCATCCAAACGGGTGAACGGCCGGGAGTGCTCGTGCAGTTGGGGCCCAGGTCAGCGCTTCGCGGCGGCCTGGCCGGCGGGGGCCCAGGGCGCGGCCCACAGCGGCACGACCGCCACGGTGCCGGCCGTGCCGGGGGCGGGAATCCCGCCCGCGCGCCCGGTCGCGGCGGCAGTTCCGGTGGGTGCCAGGGCGGTCGCGGTCTTCAAGGAGGTCATGCCCCGAAACCTATCCACCGCCACTGACAACGCCCGTGCGTGAAACGTCGGATGGGCCGACTTCCCGCGTGGGGCGGTTGGGTCGACGGCTCCGGTTCACCGGGCGATCAGCTCGCGCACCGCATCGCTCACCTCGGGCAGGTCGTCGGGCAGGGCCCACTGGTGGGCGTCGTGCTCGCTGAGGACGACCGGTTCGGCCTTCGCGACCGTGACCGCGAAATTGAACTGCCGGGTGGTGCCGCCACGGCTGTTCGGGTAGTCGAAGTGGCCGATGTACCCGTCCACCGCTCCGATGGTCAGGCCGGTCTCCTCGGCGGTCTCGCGGTGGAGGGCGTCGAGGATGCTCTCGCCCTCCTCGACCTTGCCGGACGGGATCTCCCACAGCCCGCCCATGAAGTCGTCGGGCTTGCGTCGCACCAGGAGGATCCGGGCGGCCTCGGTGACGACGGCGGCGGCCACGAAGCTGGTGATGCCGTCCTGTCGGGCCTCGCTGACGAGGCCGGCCAGGAACTCGGCGGAGGTAACGGTCACAGCAACTCCTCAGGTCCGGGTGCTGGTAGAGCGACCGAGCGGCCGGGTTCCGCCGTCATCGGATCGCCGGGCGCCGCAACGCCGTGCCGCTCGTGCACCGGAAGTCGGGTCGGCCGACTTCCGGTGCACCGGCGGGCGGGCTCAGAGGGGCAGGAGCCAGCTGGGGCCGTGCTCGTTGCCGAGCCATACGCGCTGGCCCTCGCTGGTGATCGTGATGCCGAAGCGTTCCTGGTGCGGTGAGCCCGCCGTCTGCCAGGCCGTGATCGCGTCCTCCACCCGGTCCCACAGGCGCAGCGGGCCGCGCTGGACGACGGTCCATCCGCCGTGGCCGTCGGGCCGGGTGCGGGCCTGGGAGCCGGTGGCGTGGTCGATCAGGATCTGCTGGTCCCCGGTGCCGATCCGTTCGGCGGAGGGGGCGGCGAGCTGGGCGACCCAGGCGCCGGTCCAGTCGGTGATCGTGGCCGGGTCGATGCGGGTGGCGCGTTCGTCGCCGGGCAGCAGGGTGGGGCTCTGGCGCGGGGGCCGGTCGTGCGGGCGGGCGATCATGAAGCTGATGTGCCCGGGCAGGAACCGGCCGAACGCTTCGCCGGGGCCGGTGACGGTCAGCAGGGCGAGGCCGTAGCCGAACTGCCAGCCGGAGAAGGTGACGAGGATCTTCCCGCCGGGCCTGACCTGGTGCAGCCAGGGGTAGGGCAGGGTGCGCACCGCGCAGGTCGCGATCAGCCGGTCGTACGGCGCCCGGGCTCCGTGGCCGGCCAGGCCGTCGCCGACGACGAGGTGCGGGGTGTACCCGGCGGTTTTGAGGGCGGTGGCGGCGCGTTCGGCGACTCCCGGGTCGACTTCGACGCTGACGATGTTCTCCTCGCCGAGCCGGTGGGCGCCGAGGGCGGTCGAGTAGCCGGTGCCGGTGCCGATCTCCAGGACGCGGTGGCCGCTGCGCACGTCGAGCCGCTGCCACATGCCGAGGACGAGCGACGGCAGGGTGGACGAGGACGACGGGGCCCCGGCGGTGGGGCCGTGGGCGTCGGCGGGCCGGATCCGGCCGTCGAGCTGGGTGATGAGCGTCCGGTTGCTGTAGACGGTTTCCAGCCCGCCCTCGTCGTCGGCGAGGACGGGCTCGTAGGAGGTGGGGACGGACCCGGGGATCTCGCGGAAGTAGTCGCCGACGAAGGCCTCGCGCGGCACGGCCGCGGCGGCGGCGCGCCAGAGCGGGTCGGTGAGGCCCCCGTCGGGGTCGGCGGTGAGCTGCCGGACGAGGGCGGCGCGCAGGTCGGCGGCGGTGGTGGCGGTGGCGGTCATGCGGGGTGGCCCTTCTGGAGCTGGTCGGCGATCGCGGTGGCGATGGCGTCGGTCGTCGGAGGCGGGAAGAACGCCCACTGCCCGTTGCTGTTGCACTCCAGGAAGTGCCAGCGGCCGTCGGTGTCCACGGCGAAGTCGAAGGCGCCGTAGACGAGCCGGAAGTGCCTGAGGTAGCGGGCCGTGGACCGGCGTACGGGCGTCGGCACCTCGATCGGGGTGTAGGTGAGGAGGTCCTGGCGGCGGCGCCAGTCCAGGTCCGGGCTGTCGATGCGGACGGCGAAGAGCCGGGTGCCCACGGCGGTCAGCCGGACGTCGAAGGCCTTGGCCAGGCGGGCCTGGAAGAGGTGGGGGCAGGCCGCGACGGCGTCGGTGACCTCGGCCGCCGTGACCTCGGCGACCCAGACCTGGAGCGGTCTGCCGTCCCGGCCCCGGTAGGAGGAGTTCCACAGCGGCTTGTAGACCGCCCCGCCGGGTTGTTCGGCACAGAACCGCCGGGCTTCCTCGGGGTCGGTGGTGATGATCGTGTCGGGGACGGTGAAGCCGGCCGCGAGCGCGGTGTCGAGCTGGGCGGGTTTGTGTTCGGCGGCCCGGATGCGCCAGGGGTGGTTGACGTAGTGGGCGCCGGGCAGTTTGGCGAGGATCCCGCCGATGCCCCACCTGGCCTGGGTGCGGGCGAATTCGGCGTCCTGGCCGTGCACTCCGGGTGGCGCGGCCCAGTCGGAGGGCCGCCGGTACCAGACGGCCCGGACCCGGTCGAGGTCGAGCGTGCGGCTGCCCGTGCGGAGGGTGCCGAGCCGGCCGCCCGCGCGGTAGCGGGCGGTCAGTACGGCGCCGTCGTGGAGGTCGGCGCCGGGGTCCGCGCGTACGACCGGGACCTGTCGTTCGGCCAGGATCCGCAGCACCGCGTCGGCGGTCGGGTCGTAGGCGCGGGTCAGCACCAGGACCGCCCGCTGCGGTTCTCCCGCCATGGCTCAGTCCTGGTCGTTGGAGGTCACGGTGTCCACGTCGGTCGGCTGGGCCTGCCCGCCGCTCTGGCTGTCCCCGCCGGCGCCGGTGTTGGTGGGGCCGCTCTGGTCGGTGCTGGTCCCGTGCTTCCCCAGCTCGACGGTTCGGCCCTGCCGGTCGTGGAAGACCGCGACCTGGGTGCGCGGGTCGATGACCGGCGTCAGCGCGGGCCAGGGCGGCGCGTCGGCGTAGGGGCGCATCCGGGTGGCGCCCCACGGGGTGGTGACGGTCTTCGGCATTCTCGAATCTCCTTCTGGTCGGTGACGCAGGCGATATGAGTCATGACTGTGGGTCATGATGCCGTCAGGTCTGTCTGGTCGGCAGGCTGTTCGCCGGTCTTGTGGGGTGGGGTGTGGGAAGTCGGTGGGGCCGACTTCCTGTGCGGGGCCGGGGGGTTCAGGTGTGTTTCGCCGCGTGGGTGCGGCAGCGGGTGAGGGCGAATTTGATGCGGGTGTCGGGGTTGGGGGTGGTGGCGAGGAGTTCGCCGGCGGAGACGAGGGCGGTCCAGTAGGCGGCGGGGTCGCCGGTGCGGGGCATGGGCTGGGCGGCGACGAGGGAGAGGTAGGCGGCGGTGAGGTTGCCGGTGGTGAACCAGCGGTCCAGGCCGTGCCGGTGGCCGGGCCGGATGCCGCCCATGGCGTCGACGGCGGTGAGGAACTGGGCGACGACGGCGAGTTCGGTGGGGGTGAGGGGCTTGGGGACGTCGAAGACGCCGAGGGCTTCGAGGAGTTCGCCGGTGTCGGTCTCGGAGCTGGGGCGGGGGTCGGCGAGGAGGGCGTCGTGGCAGTCGTCGAGGCGGCGGGCGGCGTCGGCGAGGGGGACGCCCAGGGCCAGGCACACCGCGCGGGCGGAGGGGAGGGGGCGGCGGCTGCGGCGGGCGAGGAGGGCGTAGGTCGCGGCGGGGGTGTGGCCGCGGGCGAGGGCGTGCCGGGCGAGCGCGGTGAGGGAGGGCTGCTGCATCGGGGGCGGCTTTCAGGCGGCGTTGAGGTGGGTGGGGGCGATGAGGGCCCAGGCGAACTTGCCGATGCCGCCGGAGCGGGGGCAGCAGCCCCAGCGCTCGGCGAGGGCGTCGACGAGGAAGAGTCCGCGTCCGTGCTCGTCGTCGGGGGTGGAGGGGCGCACGGAGGGCCGGCCCGCGCCGGCGTCGTGCACCTCGATGCGCAGGCGGTCGCGGACGAGGGAGAAGCGGACCTCGATGAGCCGGTCGTCGGGGGCGTCGCCGTGCTGGACGGCGTTGGCGAAGAGTTCGCCGAGGAGCAGTTCGGCGGTGTCGCGGTACCGGTCGCCGGCGGGGAGGGCGGCGAGGTAGGCGCGGAGCAACTTCCGGGCCAGGGGCGTGAATTCGGTCCGCGAGTCGAGCCGGGTGGCGAACGTGCGGGGCCGGTGGGAATTGAGCATGGCGAAGCACCTCAGGGGGCGGATGGGGGAGTGCGGAAGGCGCACGCAATCACGCTGTGCACGCAAATGATTGCTGTCTGCTGACAATCATCGGGGCTGCGGAGGTACGGTGACGCCAGATCGGCGTGTGGGACGCGAGGCGCACAACTGGGGGAAGTCATGGCACAGCGAAAGACCCAGCGGGGGACGACGGCCAGCTCCGCGATCATGTTCGGCGGGGAACTCAAGTACGCCCGCGAGGCGGCGGGCTACACCCAGGAGGACGTGGGCAAACTCCTTCACCGCGATCGGACGGTGCTCTCGCGGGCGGAGAGCGGGAAGCGGAAGCCGTCGATCGAGGAGGTCGAAGAGTTCGACCGGCTGTACGGCACAGGCGACTTGCTGAAGCGGCTGTACGGGCGGGTCGACTGGAATGCCTCGATCGAGCATCCGGACTGGTTCCAGGAGTACGCGGACGCGGAGGCCATCGCCATCGGGATGCGTGCCTACCAGGGCAGCGTGATGTACGGCTTGTTGCAGTGCCGGCAGTATGCGCGTGCACTCTTTGCTGCTGGCGATGCGGCTGGCAACTCGGAAGAGATCGAGGAACTGACCAGGGCTCGACTCAGTCGGCAAAGCCGCTTTCTCGCACCCGACGGGCCGCTGTTGCTGGTCATTCTCGATGAGAGTGCCATCCGTGCGGTCGTGGGCGGCCCTAGTGTGATGAGATGTCAGATGGAGCACTTGCTGCGAGTGGCTCAGCTTCGGAACGTCGTCATTCACGTGGTGCCGTTCGGCAACCGGCGGACTCTCATCGATACGGATATGGTGCTTCTGGAGCTGCCGGACGGGCAACGCTTGGTGTACTCGGAGAGCCTCGATCGAGGGCATCTGAGTGATGATTCCGCCGCCATTGCCAGGCACCAGCGTCGTTATGATCGGCTCCGTGGCGAATGCCTGTCAGAGAGCGACTCGCTTCGGCTGATCGCTGAGGTGCTGGAGGGTTTCAGAGATGAAGAGCAACGAGCTCGCCGCAGCCGCCTGGCGGAAGAGCAGCTACAGCGGCACCAACGGCGGCAGCTGCATCGAGGTAGCCCCCGGATTCCCCGGCCTCGTCCCCGTCCGTGACTCCAAGGACCCCCACGGTCCGGCCCTCGTTTTCCCGGCCGCCGCGTGGGAAGCCTTCGTGGCGGCCGTCCGCGAGGGCGAGCTTCCGGCGTAACACCCATACCGGGGGAGTGGTTGTCGATGTTGGCCTGGCGGAAGAGCAGCTACAGCGGCGGCAATGGGGGCGACTGCGTCGAGGTGGCCCTTGTCTGGCGCAAGAGTAGTTACAGCGGCAACAACGTCGGAGACTGCATCGAGGTAGCCCTCGGATCTCCCGGCCTCGTCCCCGTCCGTGACTCCAAGGACCCCGACGGCCCGGTCCTCCTCTTCCCTGCCTCGGCCTGGGACTCCTTCCTCTCCGCCGTCCGGTCCGGGGGCTTTCCCTCGTCGGTCTGAGGTGGTCGGGGGTACCCCTTCGGATGGTCTATAGTTAACCCATCACCCAGATGCGCGGGTGGCGGAATAGGCAGACGCGCTGGATTCAGGTTCCAGTGCCCGAAAGGGCGTGGGGGTTCAACTCCCCCCTCGCGCACAGATGAACGGCCGGTCGACCTTCGGGTCGACCGGCCGTTCTGTTGTTCCCCGGATCGTCCGGGGCCGGGTAATTGGGGGTCTTGTGCCCCAGACGCTGTCAGGCGCTCACCTCAGGGTCCACCGGGACGGGCGGGCGCACTCCGGTGAGCGCCTCCGCGCGGGCGACAAGGTGGGGCGCAAGGTCGGGGTACCAGCCGCGGGCTACCGCTTGCAGCATCTCGGCCAGGGCCGTGAGTTCCCCGATTCGGCCGGCGGGGGTGTCGAGGACCGTCGCGAACTCCTCGCGGATGCGGGCGGCTACGTCGGGTACGAGCAGGCTGTTGGCGTGCAGGAGCCCCGCGTCATAGCCGAACGGCACCCGGCCCCACCGCTCCCAGTCCAGCAGGCACAGGGGCGCGCCGGTGAGGTTGCCCCAGTGCAGATCACCGTGACCGGTCACCCGCTCCACCTCGGCGGGGGCCGGGATGCCGAGGAACCGGGGGAAGGCCCGTTCGATCCACCCGTCCCGGACGGTCGTCTTCACGCCCTCCGCTTCGGCGAGCAGGGCAAGGGATCGGCGAAGGTCCGCCCACCATTCGTCAGGCAATCCCGGGTCGTGATCGATGTCGGCCCGGTCCGCCGACACCACGGGTTGCGTGAGGTGGTCCAGGACGTCGGCCTCGAAGGCCCACTCCCCATCAATCCAGTCATGCACCCCGTGCAGTCGGGGGCGCGGGACGCCTTCGGGCACGAGCAGGGAAGCCCCCATGATGCCTTCGCCCTGCTTCCTGCCCGCGTTCCTCCTCGCCGTCCGGCTCACCCGTAGCCACCGGTCCCCTGCTCGGCGTCCGAGGGTGACCCCGAGGAACCCCCATGCCAGTGGACCCGCGCAGGTGAGGCCCAGTGCTTCGGCCGCCCGGTCGTGAGCAGCTTCCATCAGGGCCCGCACCTCCTTATTCAGAGGCGAGTTCATCCGTCACCCTTCTGAGTTCCTGCGCCGTCAGAGGCGCGGCCAGAGCCTTGGCCACATCGTCCCAGTGCTCGCGGGTACTCGCGGACGTCAGGACGACATCGAGGCCAGGGCACGAACCAGCGGCCAGCAGGGCAGCGGCTGCGGCCGACAGGCCGGGACGGAGGAGGTTCACCACCTCAGGTGTCATGACGTCGAGGAGTTCACCCCCGTGCAGGGGCGCGGAGCCGAACGTGATCAGCCCCGCGTCCTTCGCTTGCACCAGCGGTCCGCCGGCATTCAGGGCCTGTGTGATCGGGGCATCCATGATCAGGCTGACGGGCATCTGCAAGCCCGTGAGGTGGTGCTCGGCGGAACCGGCTGCCTGCCGGGCGAGCGCAAGCAGTTCGGGAACGCTGAATGCTCCGGAAGCCAAGCCCGACCAGGTCGCGACGCCGTACCCGCCGATCCTTCCCGCCTGGACGAACTCCTCCAGCGCAGTGAAGGCTTCCCGTACACGCCTGTGCAGGGTGGCACGGTCAAGGCCGTGCCTGCGGTGCTCGGGGTTGTGCACGAACACCAGGTCCACGCGCCCGAGCGCGGCCAACGAGTGCTCCGTCTGCCAGCGGACGAAGTTCTGTTCAAGGCTGTGCCCACTGGCCTCCCCGATCCGGGGGAGCACGCCCTCGGCCAGGGCCATGCGGCCCTGTTCCTCGGTGAAGAATCCCGTCTTCGTGGCCACTCGGACAGTGGGGTACTCCCCGAGCACCGGACGCAGTTCCTCGTGCGCCCGACCACGACCGTAGTTGGGTGCCGTGTCCACCCAGGGGCTACCAGCAGCCAGCGCGGTGCGTGCCGCCTGACCGACGGCACGCACGCGGTATGTCCCCAAGGAGAGCGCGGCGGTCACAGCGCCGTACCCACGACTGCGACGGCATGGCCGTCGATGAGGACGGAGACCAGTCCGGCCACCTCCACGACGTCCAGGCCGGCAGAGTCGGCCATCTCGCCCAGGGTGGTCGGCCGGTTGGTCAGCAGCGTGTCCAGCGCGGACGCGGCGGACGCGGCGAAGTCCCAGGCGGTACCGGCCGCCGAGAAGGTGACCGTGCCCTGTGTCGGGTTCGCAGTCAGGCGACCCCTTTGAGCAGTGAGCTTGACCGTGATGTCCCGCTGAGCGGGGAGCCCGTCCACGTAGGGCAGAGACGGAATCGCGTGACCCGGGGCCGTCGTGTCGATCGACTCCGCCCACCGCTCCACGAGGCGGGAGTCCGCCAACCTGTCGGCCACCTCACGGCGTACGGCGTCGATGAAGTCCGACTGTTCTGTCGGCGAGCCGAAGCGCGGGATGTCCTTGCGCAGCGCGAGGGACGCCCGAAGCTGATCGACGACCCAGAGCATCAGGTCAGCGCCCGTGTGCGGCACCATGCCGAACGTCAGGTGCAGGGATTCCGTCCCCTGGTCAGCGGTGACCGAATGCCACCAGCCGCGCGGCAGGTAGAGAACGTCGCCCGGGGACAGAACGAGGTCCGCCACCGGGTCGCCCTCCGGATCCTCCGGCGAGTCCACGTCTCGGAAGGTGGGCGCCTCACGGGTCGTTCCCCACAGGCACCACCGCTTCGAGCCGTGCAGTTGGACCACGACGACATCATGGTCGTCCCAGTGCCGGCCGAAGCCCTCCCGCTCGGTCCACGAGGCGTAGACGTTGGCCTGTACGGAAGTCCCGAGGAAGCGTTCCAGCCCCTCCGCAGCCGCCCCCACGGCGGGGTGGATCTTCTCCACCGCATCAAGGACCAGTGACGCCCCATCTCTCAGCTGGGCGTGGAAGTCGGACGGCTGGATGCGGGACCAAGTGACCGCGCGGCGGTTCGTGGTCGGGATCGCGTAGCGGTGGAGCGGGACCATTTCGCCATCGACCGACAGGCGCAGCCGGGGCGGCTCCAGCCGCTGCGTGGCAATGATCCGGTTCAGGTCGTCCCAGGAGAACAGGCCGGCCGTGTCGGCGACGCCGGGAAAGTGAGCGTAGGAGCGGTGGTACGTCTGGGCGAGGAACGTGCCCCCGCCCAGACGCCCCGCCCACGTGGCTGCATCAAGCAACGTGGGCGCTCCCGTCAGTCGTTGCCGTCGGAACGGCCGCTGCTGACGTCGGACTCCTGCTCGGCGCGGGTCCGCACGGCCACGATCCTCCGCTTCGCGACGAGCAGACCACCCCCCTCGGGGGTCATCGAATCGGTGTTCTCTTCCATCATCGGACTACCTCTCTCTTCTCGGGAACTCCCACCGGGAATCCGGCAGGAGGCCAAAGGGGCTGTGGTGAGCACGGCGATTGCCGGAAGGCCAGAGTGACCCGAGAAGAGGCGCCTGTGTAGTTGTTTTCCGTTATGGACTAAAGATCATGAACGGCAAGCGGCGGACCACTCGGCCAGCAGGGCTCGTGCTTCGTCCCTGAACAGCGCGTAACCCTCCAGCGTCGAGAACAGCTCCAGGTGCATTTCGATATCTCGTGGATCTCTCAGGATCACGACACCGGTAGTGTTCTCCACAGTGGCCAGCGTGTGGTCATAGACGGTGAAGGTGTCCATCGGGGCCATGGGCTTGTATCCCGCGATCGGGATGACGCCGAGCTTCACGTTCGTAAGGTGAGTCAATGAGGCCAGCCGGTCGATCTGCACCGCCATCGCGGCCGGGGGCAGGAGCGGCCACCTCACGGCCTGCTCGGTCAAGATGAAGGTGAACCGCTTCTTCGTGTCGTAAAGAACCTCTTGCCGTTCCAGCTTCCGCGCGATCGTCTTGGTGACATCGGCCGGTGAATGAGCAAGGCCGGCCCGAATGTACTCGGGGGTGGACAGTAGTCCGGTAATCATCGAGAGCAGAAAGAAGCGGAACTCTGTGCACGAGGATTCGAGGGCCGCAAGTTCGGTCTGTTTCTTCTCCAGGCCTCTGCGCCGCAGCGATCGAAGGTCTTGCCATTCGGTGTTGGCCAGCCTCGCGAGGGCCAGGACCTCTTCCACGGCCTCAGGCGGAGCCACGACGGCCCGGAGGATTCTTTCCAGGTCCAGCAGGTTCGGTTGGATTTTCCCGTTCTCGATCCGACTGATCTTCGATTGGGACATGTTGCAACGCCGAGCGAGCCGGTCTCCAGTGAGGCCGGCTCGCTTGCGTAGTTCTTTCAGCGAGGCGGCCAGTTCCTGCTTCGGCTGCCCCGACTGCTTTGGGTCGAACGTCACCCGCTCACGTACTCCAGGAATGGAATCGAATTGGCAACGGCAATCCGCTTCCACTGTCGGTACGGCTCCGGGTCGCCCTCGTACAGTTCCCGGCCTATCTGCGTCCCGTCCGCCCGGTATTTCATCAGGACCACCTTGGATTCATCGAACATCCAGAAATCCTGATCCGGAAGTCCCGGGTTCTCCCGGTCGGTGAGGTCGAGGATGCGGATATCCTCGCCTGCCTTCACGTGATGCCGGTAGTAGTACTCGAACTCGAACCGGAGATAGTCCGAGAGCGGGCGGGTCACGACATGGACCCTACCGACGCTCTTTCCTTCCGAGGACCAATGCCGAACCTCGTCCATCCAGGCCGATGTGTAATCGTCGGGGGACTTCGCCCCGGCGAGGAAGCGCTTCAGCTTCTCCGCTTCCTGGGGCATGGTGTAGACGGGCAACGTTTCCAGCCGCCACGCCTCACGCTCCATGGAATCGAAGCAGTCATTCCACGCGTCACCATCCAAGAGCACGGAACGCCTCCCTGAGAACCGCCTCCGGGATTTCCACGAGCCCCTCACCGGCGGGCGGGGTGAAGGTGTCGGAAACGTCGCCCTGCACCACGAACGATCCGGTCGCTGTGCGGTAGACGTTCGGGCAGTCCTTCTCTCCGCACTCTCCGTTGCCGTTTCCTGTGAGCCGGGTGAGTGTCGAACGTTCGGACATGCCAAACCCCCTTGCTCTGGCCCCGTTTGGGCCGCCTGCCCAGCGACACTAGAGGGGGCGGTGCCACTCGTCCATGCATGAACGCGACTATGCGCGTTCTTGCATAAACAGATCCCTGACCGCCCCTGGCCAACCCCGGCGCGTGGTCGCACATGCGCTCCGTGTAGCCGGGTGCGGCCGCCCCCCGGTCAGTGGCCGAGCCGGTCCAGGAGCAGGTCCAGGCCGGTCGAGAGTTCGATCTCCGGCTCGTGGTCGACCAGCAGCGGGGCGAGCGTTCGCAGGTGGGGGTACTCGGCGGCGGGGAGGCGGTGCAGGCCGAGGCGGAGCATGGGCTCGGGGTCGTCGGGGTTGTCGATCACCTGCCGCTTGTCCACCAGGAGGTAGCCGAGCACCCAGCCGACGACGGCGCGGTAGAGGCGCAGGGTGTCGAGATCGTCCAGCCCGGCCTGGCGCAGCAGGGTCAGCACGAGTTCGTTGACCTGGAGCATGGAGGCCGGGCGGCGGGCCAGCGGGACGCTGAGCGGCCGGGTGGTCACCAGGGGGAACACCGCGGGGTGGGCGTCGGCGGTCCGGTGGAACGCGCGGGCGACCTCGTGCAGCCGGGCCCGCCAGTCGCCGCCCGTCCCGTCGACGGCCGGGGGCAGCCCCGCGAAGCCCGTCCGGACCCGTTCGTTGACCTCGTCGTAGAAGGCCTCGACCATGCCGTCGAGGAGCGCCTGCTTGCCGTCGGCGTAGCGGTAGAGCGTCATCGGCTCCACGCCGAGGTCGACGGCGAGGCTGCGCATGGTGAGCGCGGCCAGGCCTTCGCGGTCGACCAGCGCGACCGCCGCGCGCAGTACCCGCGGCCTGCTCAGCCGGGCCCGGGCGGGCGGCTTGGGCCCGGACGCGGCTCCGGGGTCGGGGTCGGCCCCGGGGGTCGGGTCGGTTCCCATGCGTGCCTCCCGGGCTGCCCTCGGGTCTTGACGTCCGACGCGGCGCGGCGGACGCTGTAAGTATACAAGCGACATTTACGACACATCCGTACGACCTACACATACGGCATCAATCATCACCGGGAGGAGCAATGTCCACCATCAAGATCGAAGTGGCCAACGAGAGCACCGTGCTCACCGACCACGAGGTGAGCGCCGTGGTCCCCGCCCTGCAGACCCAGGTCCACCGGGACTTCGCCCCGGCCTGGGGGACGGACGCGGACCTGTCGTTCGTCGCGCCGAGCGCGCTCTCCGCCGACGCCTGGTGGCTGGTCGTCCTGGACAACTCCGACCAGGCCGGCGCCCTCGGCTACCACGACCTGACGGCGAACTTCCTGCCCCTCGGCAAGGTCTTCGCCGGCACCGACAAGCAGTACGGCGAGAACTGGACGGTGACGGCCAGCCACGAGCTGCTGGAGATGATCGGCGACCCGGAGATCGACCAGGTGATCTTCAGTCAACCCACCGCCACCACCGGGATCCTGTACGCCATGGAGGTGTGCGACGCCTGCGAGGACGACAGCTTCGCGTACGACATCGGCGGCACCAAGGTCAGCGACTTCGTCTACCCGGCGTGGTTCCAGCCGAGCCGCACGGCCGCCGGCACCCGGTTCGACTACGGGAACGCCATCAAGCGGCCGCTCGAACTCCTCACCGGCGGCTACATCGGCGTCTTCGACGTCTCGGCCGGCACCGGATGGAGCCAGCAGACCGCCGCCCTCACCGCCGCCTACGCCACCCGTGCGCACGTCGGCAGCCGTCGTGAACGGCGCCGGATCCCGCGCGACCAGTGGCTGCCGAGCCGACGGAGAAGCTGATGTCCGGCGGCGGCGGACTCGCGGCGGTCGAGCACCTCGTGGTGCTGATGCTGGAGAACCGCTCCTTCGACCACATGCTCGGGTTCCTGTACACGGACCAGGGCAACGTCTCCCCGGCCGGCCAGGCGTACGAGGGCCTGACCGGGGAGGAGACCAACCCGGACCAGAACGGCAAGCCCGTCACGGTCCGCCGCATCCAGTCGACGGACCCCCACCCCTACTTCATGCCGGGCGCGAACCCCGGCGAGGGCTACCAGGCGACCAACTCCCAGCTCTTCGGCACGCCCACCCCGCCGACGCCGCCGGTGGCCGGGATGCAGGGATTCGTGACGGACTTCGCCGCCGTCCTGGACCAGCCCCCGCGGCCCAACCACACCGTCCTGCCCGGCACCGTCCCGGCCGACATCATGAGCTGCTTCACACCGGACACACTGCCGGTGCTGTCCGCCCTGGCCCGCGGCTACGCGGTGTGCGACCACTGGTACAGCTCCGTGCCCACCGAGACCCTGCCGAACCGGGCGTTCTCCTGCGCGGCCACCAGCCAGGGGCACCTGGACGACAACACCCGCAGCTTCACCTGCCCCAGCGTCTTCGGCCGGCTCACCACCGCCGGCGTGACATGGCGGGCCTACGGCTACAGCGCCGCACCGATGGTCTCCGGGAACTTCCCCGACATCCACGGCGCCTCCCTGGACCACTTCGGCGTCTTCACCGCCTTCCGGGCCGCGGCCGCGGCCGGCACCCTGCCCTCCTTCACCTTCCTCGAACCCAGCTGGGGACCCACCGGGAACAGCGAACACCCCATCGACGACGTCGCGCTGGGCGAACAGCTGATCCTGGACGTCTACCGGGCCCTGCGCGGCGGACCGGCCTGGGACCGGACCCTGTTCGTCCTCACCTACGACGAACACGGCGGCTGCTACGACCACGTCCCGCCCCCCACCGGCAGCGCCCCGCCCGGCGACGGCACCGTCGGCGAGTTCGGCTTCGACTTCCGGCGCTTCGGCGTACGGGTGCCGACCGTCCTCGTCTCCCCGCTGATCGCCCCCGGCACCGTCTACCGGTCACCCGACCCGGCGGCGCAACTGGACCACACCAGCATCCTGCGCACCGTCGAGCGGCGCTGGTCGCTGCCCGCACTCACCGCCCGCGACGCCGCGGCCGCCGACATCGGCGCCGCGCTCACCCTCACCGTGCCCCGCACCGACGACGTCCTCGCGGGAGTCACCGCCCCGCCCCCGGCCGCCGTCAACCCCTCGGCCGGCAACGTCTCCCACCTCCAGCAGGTCTACGCCGACCTCGTCGCCCGACAGCTCATCCCGACCGCCCTCACCCACTGACCGCGCTCACCCACTGACCGGCCGTGCCGCCTGACCGGCATCGCCCCCTGACCGGCCGTGCCGCCGACCGGCCGTGCCGCCGACCGGCCGTGCCGCCGACCGGCCGCGCCGCCCGGGTGGCTCCCGGGCGGCATCCGGCCGGTCAGCCGAGGAAGTCGACGCGGTCGATGAGGCCTTCGCGCACCCGGTAGGCCACCAGGACGCGGACCGGATCGTCGGCCAGGCCGTGCGCGATCTCGTGGTCGACCACCCAGTCGCCCTCGCTCAGCCGCCCCACGATCTCCGCCCGGCAGCGGCCCTCGGCGAACTGCCCGGCGTACGTGTCGCGCAGGGCCTGTCGGCCCCGCAGCCGGCTGCCGTCACGCCGGTGGACGGTGACGTCCTCGGCGTAGGTGGCGGCGAAGGCGTCGATGTCGTGGCTGTTGTAGGCGGTGATCTGCCGCTCCACCACGTCGCGCGGTTCGGTCATGTGGTCGATCGTTCCTTCCTCGGTGTACGGGTTCAGGCCGCGAGGCGGTCAGGCCGCGAGACGGCGGGTGGCGAGCTCGGCGTAGAGCGCGGCCCCGTCGGGGAGCACCGCGTCGTCGAACTGCGCGTAGGGCGAGTGGTTGAGCGGCAGCTCGTCGGGATCGGCCCCCTTCGGGGCGGCGCCGAGCCACGCGAACGACCCCGGAACGGCGGCCAGCACCCGGGAGAAGTCCTCCGCCCCCGCCATCGGGTTCGGCATCGTCCGGAAGCGCTCCTCGCCGAAGACCTCCCGGACGGTGTCCGCCAGGAAGTCGGTCTCGGCCCCGTCGGTCTCGGTCACCGGATACCCGGGCAGGTACTCGACCTCTGCCCGCAGGCCGTGGGCGGCCGCGATCGCCCTGACCAGCTCCACCGTGGTGTCGGCGGCCCTGGACCGCGCCTCGGCGGAGAAGGTGCGCACGGTCGCCTCGAAGCGGGCGGTCTCGGGGATCACATTGCGCTGGGTGCCGGCCCGGAGGAGCCCGACGGTGATCACCACCGGATCGAACACGTCGAAGCGGCGGGTCACCAGGGTCTGCAGGGCGGTGACCATCTCACAGGCCGCCGGGATGGGGTCCTTGGCCCGGTGCGGCGCCGAGCCGTGGCCGCCCGCGCCGTGGACGGTGACGTTCAGCGCGTCGGAGGCGGCCAGGATCGGGCCGCGCCGGGAGCTGAACTCCCCGTGCGGCATCGACGACGCCACGTGCAGGGCGTACGCGGCGACCGGCCGCCGGCCCGCCGCCTCCAGCACGCCCTCGGCCAGCATCACGCCCGCCCCGTCCCACCCCTCCTCGCCGGGCTGGAACATGAAGACCACGTCACCGTGGAGTCGGTCCCGCCGGGCGGCCAGCAGGTGCGCGGCACCCGCGAGCATGGCGGTGTGCAGATCGTGGCCGCAGGCGTGCATGGCGCCGTTGTCGGCGGCGAACGGCAGCGGGGCCTTCTCGGTGACCGGCAGGCCGTCCATGTCGGCGCGCAGCAGCACCGCGGGCCCCGGCCGCCCGCCGCGCAGCACCGCGGTGACCGAACTCAGCGCGGAGCCCTGGCCCACCTCCAGCGGCAGTCCGTCCAGGGCCCGCAGCACCCGCTCCTGGGTGCGCGGCAGGTCGAGGCCCAACTCGGGGAACCGGTGCAGGTCGTGGCGGAGCCGGACCAGGTCCGGGGCCAGGGCGAGAGCGTCGTCGTGCAGGGACACGGGTACCTCCATCGGACTCGCGGAACTCGCGGAACTCGCGGAACTCGCGGAACTCGTGCGACTTGTGCGGGGCGATCTTGATCCGTGATTCTGGGTCCCGTGGCGGGAGTCTCCCGCGATTTCGCAGGATGGCACCACGAGGAGGCCCTCCGATGAACGAATCCACCGGTATCCGAAGGTGAACGGCGCCGACGCGACGGCCGACGCGACAGCGGACGCGACGGTGGACGAGCTGGACCTCGCCCTGGTGAACGCGATGCAGCTGCGGCCCCGGGCGCCCTGGTCGCTGCTCGGCCGGACCCTCGGGATCAGCCCGGTCACCGCTGCCCGCCGCTGGCAGCGGCTCTCACAGGCCGGGATCGCCTGGGTGACCGCCTACGGCCTGCCGCACCCCGAGGACCGCGGGTGCGTCGCCTACCTCGACCTCGACTGCGCCCCCGGCCGGCTCCGGCAGATCGCCGACGAGCTGGCCGAGGACCCGCACGTGATGAGCATCGAGCACCTCTCCCAGGGCTGCGACCTCGTCGTCACCGCGGCCTTCACCGACCTGGCCGCGGTCTCCCGGTACACCGCCGAACGGCTCGGCCGGCTCCCCGGGGTCGACGCCGTCCGCGTCCACCTGGCGACCGCCTTCTACGCCGAGGGGATCCGCTGGCGACTGGATTCACTGGATCCGGCCCAGCGCGTGGAACTGCGCGACGACCACCCGGCGGGCAACGGGCCGCCGTCCAGGGTGCGCGCCGAAGTCCGGCAAGAAGACCGGGAGTTGCTCATCAGACTGGGCGTCGACGGCCGCCTCGACCAAGCCGGACTGGCCGCCGCTACCGGGCTCAGCCCGTCCACGCTGCGCCGCCGCCTCGACCGGCTGGCCGCCTCCGACGCGATCCGCTTCCGCTGCGAGATCGCCGCCCGCGACGCCGGCCGGCCGGTCCTGGCCACCTTCCGGGCCGACCTCCCCCCGGACCGGCTCGACGAGGTCGGCCCCCAGCTCGCCCTGCTCCCCGAGGTCCGGCTGTGCGTGTCCGTCACCGGCCCGCACAACCTCGTCCTCTCGGTCTGGCAGCGCTCCCTCGCCGACGTCCAGCGGCTGGAGGCCGCTCTCGCCCGCAGGTTCCCCGACCTGCGGGTCGCCGAGCGCCGCGTGTCGCTGCGCACCGTGAAACGGATGGGCCGGATCCTCGACGCGGACGGACGCGCGGTCCGCGCCGTCCCGATGGACATCTGGCGCGACCCCGTCCCGGCCGTCCGGTCCGAGCCGTAGGGGTGGGCGCGACGGGGTCCGCCGTCGGCCGAATAGGTGATAGCCGTCCGGTGCCGTACAGTCGGGATCACCGACGCGGGGTGGAGCAGCTCGGTAGCTCGCTGGGCTCATAACCCAGAGGTCGCAGGTTCAAATCCTGTCCCCGCTACTTCGAGCACCGGGGCCGGCGCACACTGTGCGCCCGCGCCCCCGGCGGTGAGGTAATAAACAAACAAAGCCCCCCGCGCC